>JAGQQB010000200.1 GCA_020426425.1 Planctomycetaceae bacterium
CATCCGAAGTGTTTGATTTGTACAAGTGGTTGCCTTTTGTCATCCCGGCGTTTGATCGCAGGAGCGATCAACGACGATCCCCCCACGAACACTCCCCTCCCTCTCACCTCTCACCTCGCCTGTCCACCGACCGGCAAAGTTTGCCGATCTGCGATTGTGTCGTTTCGCGGTTCTGGGGTAGCATCCTGCCCGGTTTGAAACGGGACTCCCTGGTTCTGGTCGGAATGTCTGGTTTGATACGGACTCTGATGAACGTGAAACAGGGGCCGGTGCGAACTGGATCGAATGGAATCGACCACGGAAGTGGCTCACTGCGTGCGGTGAGGAAGGATCCGAATCATGAGCGGAAAATCGGGTGGCTCATTCGCCACCATTCTGTTGGCCCTGCCGTTGACCGCCATCGCCCTGATGGGCGTGTTTGGCGTACCGGAATTTGCTTCGGTCATTGCGTCGCACGATGGGGAAAACCTGCTCCGGAATCCTTTCCGTGGCCGCAGCGAGAACGATCGGCAGCGGCCTGACTGGGATGATCGCGGCTGGGACGACCGCGACGATCCTCGCGATGCAGATCGTCGCCGGGATGCCTACGGCGAGGAATATGGCGATGATGGCTACAGCGACAACGCGCCCATGTTCGCTGATCGCGACAGCAATCGTGACCGTTGGGAAGCCGAGCCACGCGACGACGCGCGGTCTCCCAATTCACGTGACGACCGGCGGGGAACACCGTGGGATGCGCCAACTGATCGTACGCTCACTCGCAATGCGACTGCACGCGATGACAGTCCATACATGCATGATCGCGAGTATCATGAGGGATCAACCGGTCGGGGTCCCAGTGCCGCACATCCCGTCGACCCCTTCACGCCGCGCAATGATGGCTCCGCAAGTCACAGTGCCTCGCAACTCGACTGGCGCGAAGCCTCACGCAAGCTCGCCGAAATGGGAATCGATCGTTATCACCTCGAACGGGGAGCAACGCCCGATACGTTCCTGTTCGTCTGCCTGGTGACTCCCGCCGGCAGTCAACACATCACCCACCGTTTCGAGTCCGAATCCGCCGATCCACTCTTGGCGGTCAATCAGGTCCTCAGCCAAGTCGACACGTGGCTGCAGCAACGCTATGCCAACAACGCTGGCTTCCCGCTGAACATTCGCCGGTAGCCTGAGCGCTTGCGTCCCCAAAAACGCAGACCTGAGTTCTATCGTTCAGCGACAGAACTGCCTTCATTTCTGGGATGACCTGCCACAAACCTCCCTTGCGGTCTTCAGGTGAGGGCGTCTGATAAGTCGTGGTTGTGCCTGCCGCTGCCAGCGTCGTCGGCCCCGATCTGTTGCCAGCGCCGCCGAGTCGCAGGCGGTGAGCACCATTGATCAGGTGCCCCCGTCTTCAGGTAAAACATCAACCAGCACTGGTGCATTGTCGGTTGCATCCGGTATCCTGGAGAGCTTGCGGCCCATCGTTTTGGTCCTTCTTGCCTGAGGCGGCTCGGTTGTTGTGCCTGCCTTGGGGATAACCTGTTGCGTAACCATGTCGGACACCCGCAGACGGACACCGATTGGAATTGATCTGGGGACGACCTTTTCCCTGGTCGCGTGGGTCGATGCGCAAGGACGACCGCAGACGATTACCAATGCCGAAGGGGATTTGACGACGCCCAGTGTCGTGTTCTTCGATCGCGATTCGGCCATCGTCGGAAAAGAGGCGGTGAAGGCGGCGGAGTTTGAGCCGGACCGGATCGCTCAATTCGCCAAGCGGGACATGGGGAATCTGTATTTCCATAAACAGATTCGCGGCGAGGATGTTCCGCCGGAGGTGGTCCAGTCACTCATCCTGAAGAAGCTCCGGGACGATGCTCAACTGCGGTTGGGATCGGTGAAGCAGGCGGTCATCACCGTCCCGGCGTACTTCAATGAACCGCGGCGCAAGGCGACTCAGGACGCGGGCAAACTCGCTGGCCTTGATGTGCTCGACATCGTCAATGAGCCGACAGCGGCGGCGATCGCGTACGGCGTAGAACAGGGATTCCTGCAGGCCGATGGCAACGCGAACACGCGCCAGACCGTGCTGGTGTACGACTTGGGGGGAGGCACGTTCGACGTCACCTTAATGGACTTACAGGGACGTCAATTCGACACTGTGGCGACGGCGGGGGATGTCTTCCTGGGCGGGATCGACTGGGATCAGCGGATTGTCGATTTCATCGCCGAAAAGTTCGTGACCGAACACGGCATTGACCCACGACAGGATGAAAGTGATCTGCAGCGTCTGCTGCATGAAGCAGAAGACGTCAAACGCTCGCTGACATCGCGTGCCGAAGTCCACATTCACTTTGCCGCCGGTGGCAAACGATTGCGGACGGCGCTCTCACGCGACGAGTTCGAAACGCTCACGGGCGACCTGCTGGACCGGACGCAGCTCACAACCGAACGGGTGCTGCGCGAAGCAGGGCGGACATGGCGGCAGGTCGATCGGTTGCTGCTGGTGGGAGGGTCAAGCCGCATGCCGATGGTGGCCGAGATGCTCGAACGCATTTCGGGCATGCAGGTCGACCGGTCACTCTCGCCTGATGAAGCGGTCGCGCATGGTGCGGCGGTGTACGCGGCATGGTTGACCTCGGACGAGGTGTCTGAGGCACCGACCATGTCCATCCGCAATGTCAACTCGCATGATCTTGGTGTCCTGGGGATTGAGCGGGCGACTGGACGACAGCGACGGCAGTTGATGATCGCCCGGAACACGCCACTGCCAGCGACTCAGCGGCATGTCTTCCCCACACTGGAAGATGATCAACGCAGCGTGGTGGTGAACGTCGTCGAAGGGGGTGACGCCAGCGGCAATCAAGCGACATCGATTGGTAAGTGCCTTGTGAGCGGTCTCCCTGCGGGATTGCCAGCACGCACGCCGGTGGAAGTCACCTTCGAGTACGCCGAGAATGGACGACTGATGGTCCAGGCGTGGCTGCCAACGATCAACAAGGCGGCGACGCTGGAAATCGAGCGGGCCTCTGGACTGAGCGAAGAACGGTACGCCGCCTGGGCGCCACGAGTGGAGCAGGGGCTGCCCGATCAGACTCTGACCGGCCAGGATTCGAACGGCGACGCAACGAGCGACCAGCCGGAAGTGGCACTCGATGCGTCACTGCCGGTCTCTTCTTTTTCTGGCAACGAGTCCGCTTCGGAGACGCCGCCGCCGCCGACGACACGAGCGGAACGTGCAGAGGTGGCGACAGTTTCGCCGCCTGCAACGGCAGCGACGCCACATCAGCAGACGCAGCCTGTCGCCCCACACACAGCACCGGTCGTACCGAAGTCTGCTGTGGGTGCCGCAACGACGAATGGTCGTGGTGCGACAAAGTTGAAATCTCCAATAACTGCCAAGTCCCCTGCGCAAGAGATAAGTCGCTCGCCGCGTCCTCCTCGTCCGCCGGTCAAGTTCTCGACCGAACCGGCCATTGAGGTTATTGCAGCGTCGAACGCGACCACCGCAGATGCGATCACGGCAACATCGTTGCTGGAAGCACCATCGGCAGAATCGACTCCATCTTCCCCTGCAGCGTCGCGACGATCGAAATCACACAAGCTGTCCCCTCCGGTGGCATCTGCTGCGCCGCCGAAAGCAACAGTGGAATCGAGCGCGGCCCCAGAGGTCGAGGAAGCAATTGCAGCGGCAACCAGCATGACCGCTGTTGACGAACTGATCGAGCGAGAAGTCGATCCCGAAGAAGAGAAGCAGAAGGCACGGCAGAAGCTGTACGAACAACTCACTGTCCATGCGACCAACTTGCTGCTGCATGGCTTGGTGCTCCTGGCGCTCGGCTTGATCCTCTTGCCCAACCAGGTACGTGACCAGTTCGTGACGATCACCTCCACGATCTCGACGGAACAGCCTGAAACGCTGCAGACGCTCGACTTGTCCGATGACATGCTCGAACCGATGCAGGAAGCTGCTACGGTCACCGATGTGCTCGCCATGACCGAGGACAAGCTCGATGTCGATATCAACGATCTGAACCTTGCGGCCCCCAATCCTGAAGTGAAGACCGAGGGGCCTGGTTCGCCGGTCAAGATTCAGGGGGAATTGGGGGGGCGTAGCGAGGCGGGTCGGGCGGCACTGGTTGCTCGCGAAGGGGGCAACAGTGCGAGCGAAGCGGCGGTCGCCTCGGGACTGAAGTGGCTGCAGTCGATTCAACAGCCCGATGGAAGCTGGAGTTTTGCGGAAATCGGTGGGGCGCCAGATGCGGGATCATACAAGAAGTGCTACACCGGCGCGACAGCCATGGCGCTATTGTGTTATCTCGGCGCGGGGCAAACGCACGAGAAAGGGGACTACCAGGAAACCGTCGGCAAAGCAGTTAACTTCCTGCTCAAGAGTATCAAGTCGACACCCGCCGGCGGCGACTTGCGGGGTGAGGTCGAAGGGAACGAAGGGATGTACGTGCAGGGGTTGTGCGCGATCGCGTTGTGCGAAGCCCACGGCCTGACGAAAGACCGTCGGTTGCATCAAGCCTGTATTCATGTGATTGGTTTTATCATTTCCGCTCAGGATCCCAGCGGCGGCGGATGGCGATACAAACCACTTGAGAAGGGCGATACATCTGTCGTCGGCTGGCAGCTGATGGCACTGCAATCTGCAGCAGCGGCGAAGATTCGGATCCCCCCCAATGTTTCACGGGGAGTCGCTTACTTTCTCGATAGCGTGCAAGCTGAAGGAGGAAGCCAATATGGCTACACCGGCCCACAAGCGGGCCGTCCTGGCACCAGTGCCGTTGGGTTGCTTTGTCGCATGTATCTGGGGTGGGACAAGGAACAACCAGGTCTGGTGGGCGGCGTTGCCTACTTGAGCAAGACCGGTCCTTCAAAGTCCGACATCTACTACAACTATTACGCGACCCAGGTGCTGCATCACTGGGGGGGCGAGGAGTGGAAGAAGTGGAATCTCGTCATGCGGGATCGCTTGATCAACACGCAGACCCAGGAAGGACCGGCAGCCGGCAGTTGGAAGCCGACGGGGGGGCATGGCTCAAAACAGGGTGGACGACTATTCGAAACCTGCCTGAGCATCATGACGCTTGAGGTCTACTACCGGCATCTTCCGCTCTACAAACGGGAAGCGACGCAGGTGGAGTTCTAAGCCCGTTGCAGGCACTCTCCGAGTGCCGTCCGCAGCGCGCTGGATGCTTGTATTCACAAGAGCGGAGTGTGGGTTGTGTGACCCTCGATCCCACGTGTGATCAGATACGACGGATACCGCGGCGCCGGTCAACTCGGTACGCTGATGGCGACAGTTAGCCGGTTGATCAGAACTCAGGCAGATGGAAATCACAGCATGGACTTCGCAGCAGCATTTGACTCGGGTTTGCCCTATCGCGAGTTTCTCGACAAGTACGCGACCCCCGATCAACGGCAGCGCTGGGAAGCGTTTCGCGCCGGAGTCGTGCTGACTGCGACTCAGCAGGAACTGCTGGCGAGTTTTGCCCGCGAAACGAAAGTCCTGGTGCTGGCGGGGACATGGTGTGGCGACTGCGTGAATCAGTGCCCCATCTTCGAGCAATTTGAGTCTGCGTCTCGTAAGATCCTCGTGCGATACCTTGATCGTGACGATGCTCCGCAAGTGGCCAATGCCCTGAAGACCTGCGGCGGCGCCAGGGTCCCAGCGGTGGTCTTCCTGAGCGAAGACGGCGAGTTTTGCGGTCGGTATGGAGACCGCACTCTCGCTCGGTATCGGATGATGGTCGGGAGACTGCAAGGTGCGTCGTGCCCGACCGGTTTAGGACCGGCCGACGACACGACATCGCTCGTCGTGCAGGAATGGCTCGATCAATTCGAGCGCATTCAATGGATGCTGCGCACCTCGACGCGACTGCGACAGTTGCACGGCGATTAACCCGGCATGGCGAGCAACGGGCAATCAGTTGCATCCCTGCGACTCACTGAGACTGTTTGCATTGAGGTTCCGATTGCAACGGCTGTGCGCATCGTAGGATCAGTGACCATCGCGCGGTGTCAATTGAGCGGCGATTGTTCTGGATCGTCATTCCTGGGTTGTTCGCCGCCGGTGCCGCTCATGATACTGCAGGGCTGTTTTGCAATACGACCTCCCTCCTCACTGCCGGGTGCTGTCCTCCATGCGTTGCCTCGCCTTCTCGCTCGCGCTACTGTGCTCGTCCACTGTCCTGATTGCCGCCGATGATGTGGGGCCGGTCTACACCGACCCGGCCATGGTCGACGCGGACTATGCACTGCAAGGGGAGTATCGAGGATATCAACGACCGCAGGTCTCGGCCCGTAGTTCAACACCGATCGGTTTGCAGGTGATCGCGCTGGGCGAGGGCAAGTTCGCGGCGACGAAGTACTACGGCGGATTGCCGGGGCAGGGCTGGTACGGAGGACAGCGATATGAGCTTCAGGGAGAACGCAGCGGCGATTTGCTGCGACTGTCGGGCGGTCAGTACGACATGGAAATCCTTGATGGCCGGGGCCGAGTTCTTGCCAAAGACGGACGCGAGTCGGGGTACCTCGAACGGGTCGAGCGTGTCAGTCCCACAATGGGGGCACCAGCACCGCAAGGGGCGATTGTTTTGTTCGACGGCAAGAATGCCGATCTGTTCAAAGATGCGAAGCTGACCGACGACGGTCTGTTGCTGGCTGGGACAGAAACGGTGCATCCTTATGCCGACTTCCGTCTGCATGCTGAGTTTCGCATCCCCTACAAGCCGATGGCTCGTGGACAGGGACGCGGCAATAGTGGCTTCTATCTCCAGAGCCGCTA
>JAGQQB010000201.1 GCA_020426425.1 Planctomycetaceae bacterium
GTTCTCCGCGATTGTTGCCACTGGCACTGGCGTTCCCCCCTGATTGAGCAAGTACAACAGAAGCATCAGTTGTCGAGGAGCCAGTCCCCGTGGCGTAGGCAATTGTCCCGTGGAGATGCATCTTCCATTCACATCGATCTCCAAACCAAGTCGCTTCGCGAACGCAGTTCCCCGATGTGACAGTCGCAGTCCATCCGAATCATCTGGCTCTCCCTCTAAATCGAACACGTAGTTCTTCAGCACTTCCAGGATCTGTGATCGTGACGCCCCATCCCCGCAGAAGCTCTGGATTCCTTCGTATTTCTTTCCGGTACATTGAGAGAAGTGTGCCAATGCGTGTTCGGCAGTACGCAGCCACTCGGCATCGGGCCAGGATCCGACAGAAGTCCCTTCGAGCCACGTGATCGTTGACGGCCTGCGAATGCCGGTGGTTGCCGAATCCAACTCTTGGGCCCCTTCGGTTGATACCTCGCGAGCAGGCAGATATTGGAACGCTCGTCGACACAGCGGCGGGTGGATCAGCTGGTCCGTGAGTTCTCCCAGCCGAAACGCTGGCTGTTCATTTCGGGGAAGACTGTCTAGGGTCATTTGTTGGGCTCGATCGATCAAAGGGTCGATCCGTCGACATATGTCTGCCAGGAAGTCCACTTCGTTGACGGGATTTGGAAGTGGTTCGCCTCCTTCGATTTCTCGGCGGATCACCGCATCCGCGTCTATGAGGAGGTCTGAATGCCACTCGCTCTTAAGCGATTCGTTCCAGCCGTCCCGAAGCATCGAAAGGATGGTCTCAACAACGTTTTCCGTAGCCGGAGTTCTGGGTATTGCTACCGCGAGTAGTTCGGAAAGGTCTGCCCAAGTTCGTTGTGTTCTCGCCGAATCGAGGTCGCCGTAACAGATCCAGGCGATCTGAAACCGGAATCGAAGTTCATTGAAGATGCGTCCGCACATCCATGCTGCCTGGACAGCGGTCAAACAGCTTTGCGGGTCCACGCTGCCCCGCCAGTTCTCCTGCTCCTGTTGAAGTTCACTCCATCGCATTTTCCAAGGCCTTGTTGTAGGAGTTCGTCGCAAAGTTTGAAGGTGTTTCACTTTGCCAAATCACGAGGTGGTGGGGCCACTGGAGCGACACACCCTGATTCGTGACCTGCCCCGTTGACTGCGGGCATTTCGAAGATCTACTCGGTAACCGGTCATCCCGTCTTTCGGGCGACGTCGATTGCCAGTTTCAGATTACGTTCTGCGTACACCTTCGTCACGTCTGCGTGGGCGTGACCGAGGCTGACGGCGGCGGCTTCGATGCCGTAGAGTTCGTTGAGTTCCGTCGCCCGCGAATGCCGCAGTTGCAGCGGGAACCATTTGGGGATTGGGGTGAGATCCTCCTTCACCCGGAGCTTGTTGACCTTCTGGATTCCGTAGGTAATCGCTCGACGGTAGGAGTCCGTGTCGTAGTGATCGCGTTTCGCGCGACGGGGATGCGACTTCGCCTTGCGTTGCCGTTGAGACGGCGTCATTGGTGTCTTTCTTGCCGCTCGACGCGTCACGCTCAGGTGTTCTGCGGTTGCCTTCGGGCTGAAGAGGTACGCCTCTGTGTTGAGCGTGATGAATGGCCGGATCAGTTCCTGTCCATTCGGGCCGATGGGAATCAGCCGATCATGCCCGCGCCAGGAGTTCTTGTGTTCCGCTGGCGAGTAGATCCAGATGTCGCGCGTCATATCGAGATCGCACGCGCGCATCATGACCACTTCGCAGGGACGCATGCCGGTCAGCCGTTGTAGCTGAATCATGGCGGCCACCGGCGGTGCGACATACGGCAGGATGGCATCGACAAATTCATTGGAGACCGGTTGCACCGGCGCCGTCTCCCGGGCGGCCGTCCGACCCCGCTTCAGGCCGGCCACCGCCCGCAGTCCTTCCAATACCGACAGCGGAATGAGTTCCTCCGCAACCGCCCACTTGAAGAATCGCCGAATCCGATTCACCCGGTTGTTGATGACTCCGCGGGACAGTCCGTCCTCGATCATCTGCTGCCGAACCGCCTGCAGCTTAAGCGGCCCAAACTCGCGAGTCAGCGTATCACCGTACAGTTTCCGCACCGGCCTGAGAGCAAGCCGCATCTCGACGAACTCTTTGCCTGGCCCGCCGTTCTTCGTGTAGTAGCCTTGCGCGAAGTCACGGTACTTCGCCATGACCTCCGCCACCGTCAGTGCCGTGCCGACATCCGTACCCGCCCGCTCCGCCCGTTCACTCGCCGCCCGCTGCTGAACCTGCCACTCGGCAATGATTCGCGCATACTCGGCATGGCTTTCGTCCGACCCGTACGCCCCCAAATAATGGTCCCGACCCCCAATCCGAACAACTGCCCGCCCCGACGCCTTGTGCAGACAATACCGGGGAACTTTCAACTTCCTCGCCATGAAACGGCTCCTGTCTGAAACCCAGTTGCTCCGTAAATTACGGAGAAAACCGAGCCAAGAGACCGCTCTGCCCATTCCCTGGCAGGTACGCCAAACCTGGCGTTCGTAAAGAGTTAGGGAAATACGCCCGAGAGGATTCGAACCTCTGACCTTCGGCTCCGGAAACCGACGCTCTATCCAGCTGAGCTACGGGCGCATGCCGTGTTTGACGGCGGGTGGGGATTATTGCGGTCGGGGATGGTGAGCGTCAAGAATGGAGGGAAAAGGTTTCAGGGGGGCCGGTTTCAGAGGTCGGGGACAGTGCAGTGTCCAAACTTCGTCATCCCAGATTACGCGCATACGTTGTTCAACTGCTTCCGCTCCTCCCTCCATTGCTTACACGCTGTCTTGCTTACCGAAGACGCCATCCTGACAGATCGGGGCGAGTTCTTGCATGAACGTGGGGGGATTGTCGTCGGGGATCCAGAATTTCTCGTCGAGTATTTGCTGAATCACCCGTTGGGCGGTTTGGTCGGCTTCACGCAATTCCTCCTCCGTCCAGTCGGCGAGGTGTTCCTGGATCTCGTTGGTATCGCGCGGCAAGCTGATGTAGCCGAGATGCACCTTGCCGGTCACGCCCAGCGGCTTGGCCAAATGCCGATAAAGTGGCAACTGCAGGTTGATCCATTGGCCCTGTTCACGATGTGCTTTATCAGGGTCGCCGGCGCGTTCGCCGGTCTTGTAGTCGAAGATGGCCCATTCATTGCGGCCAGGGTGGTAGTCGATGCGGTCGATGCGGCCGCGCAGTTTGACAGAGCGTCCATCGGGGAGCCGGAACGTGTACTTCGGTGGATTCACTTCGGCGAAGCGCTGCTCCCACCCCTGGGCAACCCAGCCAGCATTCCAGCGAGCAAAGGCCCCTAGACGCGAGCGCGCCTGTTCGACTTGCACGCGGACGGTCATTTGTGGTTGCGAGCCAAACAACTGGTTGACGTAATCTTCCAGTGCGGCTTCGAGGACTGCGAGCACTTTCACAGGATCGGAAGAGTGCCGCGCTTCCGACTGGCCAAAGACATCAAGCACATGGTGGATCAGATTGCCGAATCCGGCAGGATCGAGTTCCGCGACATCATCGCTCACCTCTTGGAGCCATAACACCCGCCGCAAATAGTACCGATAAGGCGAAAGCAGGTAGTCGCTGAACTCGGTGACACTGAAGGCCCAGGGTGGTTTGACGCGAGGCTCAGGTCGCGGGATGGCAAACTGGAACTGTGCATGTTGTGCGGTGAGCGGGCCAGCCAGCGGAGGCAGCACAGACTGCTCGTGAGGTTCGTAGAACGACAGGAGGCGCTGGGCGATGGTGCTCGGGTCAGTGGCGAAGAGCAAGCGACTGGGAACGAGGGGCTCCCCTTGCACATCACGTTTCCCGGCAATGATCGTCAGCTGCTTCCGAGAATGGGCGAGGACGCTCAGGGCGTATGCATCGCGGGCGTAACGGCGCGAGTTGTCTTCGAGGCCAAGATGCGTGCGCAATCGGTTGGGTAAGAAGAGGTCGTGATTCACTGCCGCC
Organism: Planctomycetaceae bacterium; assembly: GCA_020426425.1. Classification (GTDB taxonomy): domain Bacteria; phylum Planctomycetota; class Planctomycetia; order Planctomycetales; family Planctomycetaceae; genus JACKHO01. Next base: position 3,964 of record JAGQQB010000201.1, read on the forward strand.
GGAATGAACCCTTCGTTCAGGCTGGTGACGATCAGCGCCGGTGCGTCATCGAGCGGGAGTTCCAGCCAGCCGTACACCTGGACCGCCGCCTCTTCGATTTCCGCAGGAATGATGCCGCCACGGACCTGTTCCAGCGTGAGTTGAATCGCCTGTGTACCGGTGACCGCCGGTTCGAGTGTCGCGGGGATCTTCGTGTGTGTGATGAGTGCCTGACGAAGCTGGCCACACGCATCGAGGATGGCACGATCGTCGACAAGCTCTCGATCGAACTCCCGCTGGTCGTAGAGTTGCAGCAGCAGATTGGTGATCGGCTCCGACCATTCCGACAGCAGTTGGGCCGGACCGCGAAGCGGCTCCAGTAGCGCATCAATCAGGGAGATCAACTGTGCGACGATTGCAGCGTCGGCATCGGTGCCAATGACTTGTCGAATCCGTAGCGGTAGGTGCGTGGTGATGTACTGATCCAGTTTCGCGAGCCAGTCTGCAGCAAGTCCCTGCTGATCGAGCCAGACCGAGACATCGGGATGGCGGACGAGGGCGGCGAAGTGCTCCGTACGTGCAGCATCCAGGTAGTGCGCGACCGCCTGCAGAAAGAGATACGGTTCTGTCTGCGGCAGCGTGCGGTCGACGACCCAGCGTGTCGGAATGTCGCATTGATGCAGCAAACGCCGTACATGTGGCACCAACCGCTCATCGGGCACGCCAATGGTGACTTCATCTGCTGCGTACTTGCCCTCCCAACGTGCCAGTGCGCGGGCGACGGCATCGGCCTGTTCGAGGGGACCATCGACGACTTGAATCTGTTCCGTGTCGAGGTCGATGGGGATTTCGGCCCATGCTTCGGGGATCAGGCAGCCATGGGAGTCGAACCGCCGCTTCAGTTGTTCCGGGGCATGGATGTACGCAGTGACGCGATCGGCCACCTGGTCCAACATTGCCCGCACGGTCTGATTCAAGTCGACGGTGCCAATCAGCAAGAGTTCGTGCGTTGTCTTGCACTCGCGCTTGTCGACCGCCACCAGTCGGGCCGTTTGCTGATCCCACACACCGAGTGCGTCGAGATGGTTGAGATAGTGCTGCTGCACTTCGCGGAGCACACTCCAGCGCTCTCGCTCGTTGAAGCCTTCCAATTCGCTGCCGCGTTCGGCGACGTCCGCGAAGCTCATCAGATCAGCGGCGAGTTCACGATGCTGCCGGGCCAGCAATTCGCCCAACGCAAGCCAGCCATCGAGATCCTGATCGGCTGGTGGATTCCTAAGGACTGCTTGCAACTGAGCTGTCGGCACCTTCCGCAGTGCTTCACCCCAAGCGAGTCGTTGTGTGAGATCGGTCGCGAACGGCAGTCGCGCTGAATAGAGCAACTCAGGAAGTTCACTTGCTGTAACGATGCGGGGCGGACTCGTATGCCCGTTGGTCCGTACGGTCAGAATCTCCTGAAACCGACGTCCCGCCTGTCGACCGGGAACGACCGCGATTACCTTGGACAGATCGCAACTCCCCAGCACCGTGTACTCATGCCGCAAGTCATCCACTATGGCGGTGAGCGCCGGCTGAGACCAGTCGATGAACTTCCGTGTAATCGGCATGGAATGGAGGTGTCGGACTAGGCAACGAGATGAGCGAACCGCAATGCGACAGACTGTATCGGTGGCACGTGGAGTGCTCAATGATCAAGCAGTCTATCGATCACTGGGGGGCGTCTGATGAATGGTGCTCGGACCAGACTCTGCCAGCGTTGGCGTCGTATTGGAATGGCTGGAGGAATGATGAAGGCCGACAGCCGACTGCTGACAGCTGACAGCTGATTGCTGACTGCTGACTGCTGATTGTCGACTGCTGACTACCGACCATTGTCCCGGTCCAGACTCGACAGCTTCCCGCCGATCTGCGAGAACCCGAGTCATGGACATCGGCGCGTGATCTCGCGGTCACGGCGTGCCGTGTTGGAGCGGCACCGATTGCTGTCTTCGATTGGATGATGCATCAGGATTTGAGCAGGATAGAAAGCATGGGAGCCCCTCAGGCGCGGATTGGACAACTCCTCACAGTTGGGGAACCGGGGACGGAGGTCACGGTGGCGGGCTGGGTCCGCACCCGACGCGACTCCAAACAGGGGTTCTCGTTTATCGAGCTCAATGATGGATCCTGCATAGCAAATTTGCAGGTGGTGGTCGATGGAGATGTGCCGGGATACATTGAGACCATCAAGCTGGTGACGACCGGTGCCAGTGTGATCATTACCGGTATGTTGAAGGAATCGCCAGGGGCGAAACAACGTGTCGAATTGCAGGCCACGGAACTGCGGTTGGTGGGGACTGCCGATCCCGAAACATATCCCCTGCAGAAGAAGCGGCACGGCTTTGAATTCCTGCGCGAAATTGCCCATTTGCGTCCCCGGACAAACACGTTTGGAGCCATTGCGCGGCTGCGAAACTGCGTCTGCTGGTCGATTCATCGCTTCTTTCAGGAGCGAGGTTTCTTGTATGTGCAAACGCCGATCATCACGACCAGCGACTGCGAAGGCGCCGGGGAGATGTTCACCATCACCACGCTGCTCCATTCGCACGGGGTACCAAAGTTGCCGCTCGACGATACCGGACAGGTTGACTACGAACATGACTTCTTTGGCCGCCATGCGGCGTTGACGGTCTCCGGGCAACTGGAAGGAGAAATCTACGCGACATCGCTGGGACCGGTGTACACGTTCGGACCGACGTTTCGCGCCGAGAATTCGAACACCACGCGGCATCTCGCCGAGTTCTGGATGATCGAACCCGAGA
>JAGQQB010000202.1 GCA_020426425.1 Planctomycetaceae bacterium
AGCCGGGCGATGGACAACCGACCCCGGTTGATCCGGTTCTCATTCGGCTCTGTCAGCAGGTTCTGTCGCTTGAGTTTGTCCTGCACTTCACGGCCAGTCGCGTACGCGATCACGTTCGTCGCCAGTTGCATCGACTTGGCGATCTGTGACTTCACGGCGGGATGCCGATCCTCGGGATCGTGCTTCATCCACTTCTGCCAGCGACAGGCATGATCGAACGGGGCATACATGATCGCGGTGCGGCAACCGAAATCGACCCCTTCGAGCACCGGTGGATTCTCGCCGAACAGGAACTCGCTACGGTAGACATCGTGCGTTGGCGCGAGCTTGCGGAGTTCGTACTGACCATCGAACAGCCGCCGCACCAGATCGCGAAAAGTGCGATCAAACTCCGAATTGTCACAGTTCTGCACAGCGAACAAAAAGCCCCCCTGGGCGATGTACTCACGCAGTAGTTCAAGTTGTCGGCCTTGGATGGTCTCCAGCGATTCCGTTCCGCTCAGGTACTGCACCGGCGCCTGCAGCAGCGCTGAGACACCTTCATCGTTCGTGGCGACATTCAGGTCGAGCACCTGCCAGGTCATCAACTTGGGCCAGCGAGGTTGCCCACTGAGGAAATCGACCACTTGGGAAATGTCGCGAGGATGCACATTCCACGCTTCGGCCAATTCATCGCCATTCGCATTTCCGGTCCCATACTTGATCTTGTTGACGAGCACCGGCGAAAGCCCCTTGGAGACAAACAATAACCCCAGTGCAGTGCCGATGACCGGTTCCTGTTCCGATTCACTCACCCAGCTTCCGTCACGTGGATTCTGCCCTGCGACCAGGTCATCCACTCCTTCACGGTACCAGTCATGATTGGCGAAGAAGCGTCGTCCGGTGAACCGCCCGGCCCGTTCGAGTCCGTACAAGTAGTACAGCCGCCAGCCGGCTCCGCCCGGATTGCCACGAATCTGATAGTTGCGTGCGATCCAGCGTACGCCCGCCTGGATCGACTTCTCCATCGAATTGTCGGTCTGACCGCAGCACTCGATCTGCCCGTCTGGTGTCGTGTCTTGAGCATCATCAGCCAGCATGGCGGCACAGATGGTCATCGAGGCGATCCCGGCGACCGTCATGCTTCCAGTTGGTGCGCCGGCCCCCTGATATCCCCAGCCCGCTCCGGTGGGGCCATTGAGTTCGCCGTTCTGTGTCTTCTGAAAGTGTTCGGCGGCTCGTTGCCAAGTCTTGCGATCAATCGGAATTCCCGCATGGGCGGCCTCACGTAGACCGAGTATCGCGAATTGCGTGTTGCTGTTGTCGTGCCAATTCGCTTCATCGCCATAGCCCCAGGCCCCCTTGCCATCCCCAGCTTTGATTTGGGCCTTTTCCAGCCAGGCAGCCATCCGGGCGATTCGGCCTCGGTCACCGGGATCATCTGCAGCTGTGAGCACCATGATCATCATAGCCGCTTCGTACGTGTGATTCGGATCCTGCTGCCGGCGCAGATACTCCAGTCCTTTGGTGATTGCCGGATGGTCCGGCGCGAGTCCACTGTTGAGCAGCGACAACGTCACCAGCGAGGGTACGCCGATGGGATACTGAGCCGCGACGCCACTGCTCCAAGACCCTCCCGGCAACTGCTGACGAATGAGAAATTCCTGCGCGCGGGAAATGCTCTGCAACACTTTGTCGCGTCGCGCGCGGTCGACATCGGCTGGGTCGTCCGCACTCAACGCGGAAGACAAGCTCAACAGCAGCCCACATACGAGCCAGCGCCCGAGTGATCGCTTGAGGTCCAGAGAGGGTGAGTTCTTCATCGAAAGCAATCCGTGCAAACAACGCCAGCGTCGCCAAAGGGACAAGGTCAGACGACAAGACCCCCATCGATGGCGGATTCCGGGCCAATGACCCATCCTACGTGCTGCGGCAGATTCTCACGAGAAGATTCCGGCCCCAAACTCGTCATTTTCTGCAGACGGACGGTGTGAATTCACATTCGCCGCAGCCGACCGTTGATGCGGACCCGGCACGGAATCTGGAGGGTCGAGACGTTGTTGCGTGGCAGCCGGTTCCCAAGTCCGGAAATCGTCGTCTTCGTCCTCATGCCATTCGCCAAGATCGTCATACCGGGACACATAACCCGACTGTCGAGACAACTCAAGTTCTCGATCATACGCCTGCAGCACAGCGAGCTGAATCAGATCGCGGCACCGGCTATTGATCGGATGTGCGATGTCGGCATACAGCCGTGCGCGTCCGAATTCATCCTGTTCCGCCCGCTGCTGATCGAGTGTCTTGCCGCACTCACAGCAGTAGGCTGCGCGCAAATGGTTCTTGTGTCCGCAGTGCGGACATCGATCACACAGCTTGCGGCTGGGCATGGCGACAAACGGACCCTTGCTGCCGTTAATCAGCTTCAAATCGCGAATGACAAATGCCGCATCAATCGTGATGGAACAAAATGCCAGCAGTCGCTCCTGGACATCGTGAACGAGCTTAATGCGAACCTCAGTGATCTCCACGGGGTGACCTCCCTGCTGTCAGGCTGACACCACGCAACACTTCGACATACTCAATCGCGGTTCGGTCACTCTTTCACAAGCAACATGAACCAATTCAGATCGAAGTCGTTACGGAAAATACTTGGCCATCGAATTGCTGTCTCAGTCGATTCGCGAGCATCCTCGCCTGGCGAACCGACCGGCAAAGCCCAAAACATGCCGACCCACTGCCGGTCATCCCGGCGGTCACAACGTCATTACCATTCAACAACGACAACGCCCGGCCCACGTCCGAATTTAGTTCTTCCGCTGGTGCCTGTAGTGCGTTGTAACACTCACTTCTGAAGCCCTTCCAATTGCCGACTGCGAGTGCTGACAGCAATCGGTCAGGGCCATGCATGGCACCCCCCAATTGGAGCGTTCGAAAGATCGCCCCCGTCGGACAACCCGACTTCGGCTTCAAAATTACAAACGGCAATGGCCCCGCCATGGGAACCATTGCGATTTGTTCGCCCCGACCGTGGCACAGCGCAGCCGGCGCGGAATCGAGAAAGAAGTTGACGTCGCTTCCCAGTTGAGCCGCCAGGGCATGCAATTCACCTGATGACAGTCCCAACTGCCACAATCGGTTGAGTCCCACCAGAGTCGCTGCGGCATCGCTCGATCCGCCCCCCATGCCGGCCTCGACCGGAATCCGTTTGGTCAGTTCGATGCGGACGCCCTGTTGCGATCCGGTATGTGTCTGCAACAGCCGCGCGGCCCGGACGACGAGATTCGTGTCGTCCACCTGTAGCGGCGCTGACAAGGGAACATGACACCCTTCCAGTCGCAACCTGATCTCGCCGCCGTCCGCCGCTGCCAGTCGCAGCGAATCATACAGCCCAACCGAGAGCATCAATGTTTCGAGATCGTGAAAGCCATCCTCGCGGCGCCCCAAGACCTCCAGAAAGAGGTTGAGCTTGGCAGGTGCCTCAATCAGCAATGCTCCGCCGTACGCTCGCAGACGCATAATGCCGCGACCTTCCGAGTCCTCTCGACCGAGAGCAACTCGCTATGAAATGATAGGAATGACGAGAACAATCACCGCAATGTGTTGGCCAGGAACCGGCCATGGGAAAACACATCACGTGCCTTGGATGTTAAGCATGCTGCTTGCGGTGTCAATGGGAGCTGGATGAAACCGGGGGGAGAGAGTGCTTCGGGCAGACGAGGGACGTAGCCAACGCTTCGATCGTCGTTGGTCGACTTTGTATCTGAGCAGCGTCCCGTGGTATTCCCTGCCCCTACCCCTTCAGCTTCTCCAGCTTCGCCTTAATCTTCTCCACCAGTTCTTCGTCTGGGGATTCCTTTTCCTGCTCCAGCTTGAGCGCCTGTTCGTAGTTGGCTCGGGCTTCGTCGACCAGCTTTGCTTCGACCTGACAATCTGCGAGGTGGTCGAAGATGGTGGAGTCTTCGCCGTATTTGTGAGTGGTGGCCTGTTTGAGATATTCGATTGCCTTGGCGTATTCACCAAGTCGGTAGAGCACCCAGCCCATGCTGTCGAGGTAGGCGGGGTTTTCCGGCTCGGCGGCGAGGGCTTTTTCGATCATCTCCTTCGCACGGTCGAGATTCTTGTTCTGGTCCGCCCAGAGGTAGCCCAGGTCGTTGTTGGCCTGGGGATGCTCGGGGTCATCTTTGAGGACATCCAGGAGCACCTGCTCTCCTTTTTCCTTATCTCCCATTTCCACGTAGATGTTGGAGATGCGGAACTGGCAGTCCTGGATGAGTTCTTTCTCGCCAGGGAATTGCTTGATCACTTTTTGGAACAGGGTCAGTGCCTCTTCCCAGCGACGGGCGTGGGCCACGATCCAGGCTTCCTGGTAGAACAGGCGGGCAAAATCGGGCTGCAGTTTCTGGGCCTCTTGAATCACCTGGACCGCCTCGTCCTCCTTGCCTGAGTACGCCAACGCATAGCTGAGGAAGAACTGGAATCGCCAGCGGTCACGCTGCACCGACGTTGCTGGATGGTTCACTGCCTCTGTCAGTAGCTTGACGGCAACGTCGTATTTCTTGGCATCAATCAGATGCGTGCCCAACTCGGTATACAGCAGGCTCGGAGGGTCGTTTCGCATGGAGATTGCCAGGCGATAGAAGTCGATCGCGTCGTCTGTGCGCTCGGCTTCGACTGCCAGCTTGCCCAGCAGATACGCCTCAATGAATTCCAGCTTTGCCTCATCGCCTTGGGCTTGTTCGCGTGCATAGGCGAGCAGACTGGACATGGCTGCGTCGTCTGCCTTGAGTTGTGTCAGTTGTGCTTCGAACTGTTCGGCTAGATCGCGGACATCGTCGGCCAGGTTCGCCAACACGCCTGCATCGTCGGCACGTGGCACCGTTTGGAACGCTTTGGTCAGATACTTAAGCATTTCCGCTGGCTTTTGTTGAACCCGAGAGACCCCCAGCATCCCCACAACAGCGCGCGGTGCGACGACCTCTTCTCGATCGCCGACATAAATCTTGATGGCATCGTCCAGTCGACCAGTGGCGACATACTGATCCGCCAGGAAGTAGGTCAGTCCTTCATTGTGAGGATCGTCCTCATGCATCTTCTCTAGCCGCGACAACAATTCATCATCACGCTTGAGATCATGCAACAGGTCTTTGAGCAGCTGATACGCCATGCGACCGCGTGTTTGCAGCTGGGCATTGAAATACCCTTCCAGTTCTTCGAGTGCCTGTTCGGGATTCCCCGTCTGCCTGAATACGGTGGCCAGGTTGTAACTGTGCAGTCCCGGTTTCGCTTCCCGATACTTGGATGCTTCTTCATACGCTCGGAGGGCGAGCTGGGGCTTTTCCGCCTTGAGGAAGGTGTCGCCGAACTCGTCGTAAGTGGCTCCAGGCTCCCGGATGACCTGTTCCCAATCGGCCTTCTCCAGTTTGTCTCCGGTCAGCGCCTGCATCACCGCTTCGTAGTGTTCAGCGGCCTTGTCGAACTGTTCCCCCAGACGGAAGTACAGACCGAGATCGCGATGCAGCAGGAGCGCCTGCACCGAATCGGCCTTGAGGTTGGGGAGCTGGAGCGCCTGTTCCAGTAGCGTGGTGGCTGCGTCGACGTTATCTGCTTGTGTATGGACTGCAGCGAGCGTTTGCAGCAGTTTGAATCCCTCGGGAGTGTTCTGCGCGGCTTTGAGTGCAAGTTCGCGGGCTTCGTCTTCCTTCCGCAGTTTCAGCAGCAACGGGAACGCCCCTTGGTATGATCCGATCGCAGCGGGATCCCGGTCAATTCCCTTGCGAAACGCCTCAAGCGCCTGTTGGTCTTCCCCTTTGGAACGATGCAGCAGCCCCATCATGTACCAGGTGAGCGCATCGCCCGACGCCTTCATTTCGGGCGTTTCTGGCCGCACGGGATCAAGCGGTGTGAGTGGCTCGTCCTCAGGATTCAGCTGCAGGCCTTCCAGCACACTCAGTGGTTCTGGTCGCATCGGCGCAGGCGGATTGGCATCATCCCCACGCGCACTGACGACACACATCCCCCACAGGGGAATCAACGCCAACCAACCCCAACAGATACGATCCACGCCAAGTCTCCTAGTCACAACGATTCGCAGTGACAATCACAACGAGTCCGAGCCTGCCGCCGTGGCCGCACACTCAGACATGGTGCGGCAACCACTGTCGCCAAGCACCTGCAGGATTGTAGAGACTTCCCATCCACACCACGAGACCGAGTCGGAGGAGGGGGCTGTTGGCGATTCGCCGTTGGCCGTTAGCCGTTGGCAATTGGCCGATGGCACACCACTCACCTCGCTCCACCCTCCACCCTCAACTCTCCACCAACCTCACTTCCCTTTCGGCTGCTCCTTCGCCTCGGCCGGTGCTTTGGTCGCGCGGACTTCAAGGTCCTGCCCCCAGCGATAGAACACGAAACCGACGAGCGCCCCGACCAGCGTGGCCGAGAGCACGGCCGCAGGGCTCTGTGTGAAGGTGGAGTTCTCCGTCGCCGCCTGCGTGGTCAGCACCAGTCCAATCAGGCTGATGCACAGGCCGAGCGCATCGCTCAAGGTTTCCGTCAGGCTGAATCGCAATCGGGCGAGCAGGGCCAGTTTTCCAAGCACCAGTTGCAGGGCGTAACTCACCACGCCGACCATCATCAGCGTGAAGGCGGACCAGTAGAACGTGGGCGCCGCGCACGCCTCCGCCAGCAGATAGATCGGCTGCAGAATCCCCGCCGACACTTCTTGTGCGGTCTCGTTCTGGTCAACTTCCTTGGCG
>JAGQQB010000203.1 GCA_020426425.1 Planctomycetaceae bacterium
CTGGAGTAATCGTCAGGGGACGGGGGGCGAAATCGACTGGCCGAGCTGTGGTTATCACTCGTTTGCGTCGCTGCGGCGAATCGTTGCCTGAGGGACAAGGGCGTCGATTCTCTATGCCAAGATTTCGCGGAAACCGACCTTGTTTCAGCCATGAGCGGCCTTATCATGTGCCAACTGCTTGCCGCGTCCTCTGCCGGCCCCCGCCTTCGCATCCACGAAGGTTGATCTCAACAGGTCATGGGGCTGAAGGTGCCTACCCATTCGGGCGTGCTCAAGTCTTCAGGATTCGCCCCCCATGCGTCGCGACGACATTCGAAACATTGCCATTATTGCGCACGTTGACCACGGAAAAACCACCCTGGTCGATGCGCTGCTCAAACAGAGCGGTCAGTTCCGCGACGCAGAACTGGCGGAAGAGTGCATCCTGGACTCCAACGAGCTGGAGCGTGAGCGGGGGATTACCATCCTCGCCAAGAACATCTCGATGGAATACCACGGGGTGAAAATCAACATTCTCGACACACCGGGCCACGCCGACTTTGGTGGCGAGGTCGAACGCGTGCTGAGAATGGCCGATGGAGCGCTGATGCTGGTCGACGCTTTCGAAGGTCCGCGGCCGCAAACCCGGTTCGTGCTGACCAAGGCCCTCGAAGTTGGGCTGAAGCCGCTGATCGTCGTCAACAAGATCGACCGGCCCGACTGCCGTCCGGAAGACGCGCTGCTGGAGACCATCCATCTGATGGAGGAACTCGGAGCCGAAGATCCGCTCCATATTCCTTACATCTTCGCCAGTGGCCGCACCGGCTATGCGTCGCACGATCACAATGACCGTTCTGGCACGATGCAACCGCTGCTCGATATGGTGCTCGAACACATCCCTGGTCCCGAAGTTGATGTGACCGCGCCGCTGCAGATGATGGTCACCTCGTTGATCTGGTCCAAGTATGTTGGTCGGATCGCCGTCGGACGGGTGAGTGCCGGAACCGCCCGTTCGGGACAAAAGATCGCATTGCTCAAGGCAGGTGACGTGAGTGAGTCGGCCACCGTGGAGGCTCTGGAAACATTTACCAAGTTGGGCCGGGCGAAAACTGAAGCGGCCTCGGCTGGGGACATTGTGGCTGTCATTGGCCTGGACAATGCCGAGATTGGTGACACCATCGCCGATCCGGAACATCCCGTCGCGCTCCCTCGCATCGAAGTTGATGAGCCAACGCTGTCGATGGTCTTCACCATCAACTCATCACCACTGGCTGGGAAGAGTGGGGCGAAGTTCCTCACCAGTCGCCACCTCCGTGAACGACTCGATCGCGAATTGCAGTCGAACGTCGCGCTGCGTGTCGAAGAGACCGATCAGAAAGAGTGCTTCAAAGTCTCCGGTCGCGGATTGCTGCACCTGTCGATTCTGATCGAGACAATGCGCCGCGAAGGGTATGAGATCTCCGTCGGCAAGCCGGAAGTGATTCGTCGCCAGATCGACGGCAAATGGCAGGAACCATTCGAAGTGCTGGAAGTGGAAGTCCCCTCTGGTGACGTGGGCACGGTGATTGAAGTCGTCTCCGCCCGCAAAGGACAACTCGCCGAGATGCGGCCTGGGAGTGGATCGCATTCGCATTTGCAATTCACAATCCCGGCTCGCGGTTTGATCGGTCTGCGTACGCGACTGCTCAATGCCACCAAAGGGGAAGCGGTCATGCATCATCGCTTTGACAGCTATCGCGTGATGGATGGCGAGATTCCGCGCCGCAAGAATGGCGTGCTCGTGTCACAGGAAATGGGCAAGGCGACGGCGTACGCCCTGTGGAAACTGGGGGAACGCGCCGACTTGTTTGTCGGTCCGGGCGATGAACTCTACGAAGGGATGGTCGTGGGCGAGAACTCCCGCGATAACGATCTTGTCGTGAATCCGATCCGGGAAAAGAAGCTGACGAACATCCGCTCCTCCGGTGCCGACGACGCCATTATTCTGCAACCTCCTCGCAACATGTCCCTCGAGATGGCTCTCGAATACATCGAGTGGGACGAGTATGTCGAAGTGACCCCCAAGGCGATCCGCATTCGCAAGATCTGGCTCAAGGAAACAGACCGCAAGCGACAGGCGCGGGCGTAAACAATCGGGGAATTGCGAGTTCGCTGTTCGCCTGCTTCGTACCCGATGCTGCCAGCATCGGAGTGATTCGGCATGAGCAACGGCGCGTCAGTTGCCGAGACGGTCCTCGGGTGGGCAAGCTCTCTGCCAAGACTTGGTCTTCACGTCCTTGTTGTTCGTGCGGCAGACTGCGCGATGCAGTGAAAGCCGTTCATCGCTCGTGTTTGCAACAGCCGAAGCTGGCAGCATCGGATACGATTTCGTGCCGCCACCACTACGACAATGCTGGTCTGTGGTTCCATGTTCTGTGAACTGAATCCACGGCTGGTAGATTTTACAACTTCTCCAGGACGCCCAGTCGCGGACACGAAACTCATTTTGACCTGCGATTCGTGCAGCATCTATAAGCTCGCAATCCGTTTTGTTGACGTTCGCGGGCAGCGGTCTTGCGCAGACGAGACCAGGAGTTTCCTCGTGTTGCACACTTTCTCATCCTCCGTTTTGCGATTTGGCATGTTGGCCTCCGTGTGCGGACTGGCCGTCTGGATGACCGGTTGTTCATCGGCTCAGACGTCCAACACCGCGCGCACGTCAACGGAGCAGTTGCTGGTCTCCAACGCGATCGATCAGTCGCTCAACAAGATCGACTTCACGCCGTTTGGTGGTCACGCGGTCTTTCTAAGCGATACGTACGTGGACTGTGTCGACAAGAATTATGTGATTGGTTCGGTCCGGCATCGAATTCTCGCCGCTGGCGCACGACTGGTCGACAAACCAGAGGATGCCGAAGTCGTGCTTGAGATGCGCTCCGGCGGCGTTGGTACGGCAACTTCGGAGGCGTTCGTCGGGATGCCAGAGATCGCTCTGCCTGGCATGCTGACTCTGCCAGAGGTGCGGCTGCTCGAACGCAAGCAGCAGCACGGTTTGGCCAAGCTCGGCATGGTCGCCTATGACCCGCGCACGAAAGAAATCCTGGGGAACGGCGGAACATCCCTTTCGAAGTCGGATGACAGTAACTGGTACGTGATGGGCATGGGGCCGTTCCAGAATGGAACTGTCCGCGAAGAAGTCTCGACCTCAACGTCGGGATATGCCGCGACGGTCCGCAACCGCCTGCCAGTCCAAGTCGCGTTCCAGGAACCAATCAATCGCGTCGAAGGCATCGCGGTCGAGCCGCCTGCACCAGAAGCCGCACCGCAGGGAACGGCTGGCGTCGAACCAGCGTGGTATCGCCAGTAATTGGTCCGTTGACGGCACATGGTCGCGCGTGCGACGATCGGTGGCGAAACACACCTCTGCTCGCCCCCGGCCATGTCCCTGCTCGATCAGCACAGCTTCCATCCTCGCCGATTCGCCGACAACCGGTTCGTTTACCCGGTCGTGTCGCGACGCAGTCAGGGAGTGTCGGTTGGGGTCAATTTGAACCCGGACAAGATCTGCAACTTCGATTGCGTCTACTGTCAGGTGGATCGTCGCAGTCCGGCAGAAACACGGTTTGTCGAGTTCGACACGCTGCTGGGCGAACTGGAGGATGTGCTGAACCTTGTGACCAGCGGTGATCTGTTCGAGTTCGAAGAGTTTCGCTCGGTCCCGGAGTCACTGCGGCGACTCAACGACATCGCGTTCTCCGGCGATGGTGAACCGACAACGTACCGCAACTTCGACGACATCGTCTCACAAACCGTGGCGGTCAAGCAGCGACTCGGGCTTGGCGATGCCAAGCTAGTGCTGATCACCAACGCCAGTATGTTCCACCGTCCAGCAGTATGGCGAGGATTGCAACAACTGCACGCTCATCAGGGCGAAGTCTGGGCCAAACTCGACGCGGGAACCGAACCGTATTTCCGCGAAATCGAACGCACGCCCATTCGGTTCTCGCAGATCCTTGATAACATTTTTCTTGCCGCGCGCCACTGGCCGATCATCATGCAGAGCCTGTTCCTACGGTTGCACGGCACAGGTCCGTCCGCCGAGGAAATTCACGCCTACGTAGACCAGTTGCGGAACATCGTGGCGCAGGGAGGGCAGATTCGCCTCGTGCAGGTGTACACCGTTGCCCGTGCTCCCGCAGAGTCGTTCGTCACCGCGCTCAGCAATGACGAGGTCGACGCCATCGCACATGCCGTGACCGTGAATACCGGATTGCGGGCGGAAGCCTACTACGGTCGATAGCAAATCGATTGCGCGTACTCTCTGATTCCCGACTGCCTGATTCGCGACTGTGACAAGTGGTTCCTGGTCGCCAGGTCGCCAATTGAATCTCTCCCGAGCGGCCAGCATTCCACGGCAACCGCCGCCGACCGACCGCTCAGCGCTAACGGCTGACAGCCGACCGCTTAGCAAATATCATCCAGGGAAGTTGATCACTTCCCACTCACACTGCAGGTGCTTCATGTTGCGACGATCGATGCTGTTTGGTTTGGCGATGACTTTCGCATGTCTCGCTGGCTCTGTTGGTTCGGCGGCCGACAAGCCCTCCAGGATTCTGTTTGTCACCCAGAGCAAAGGCTTTGTTCACGGTTCGGTGCGGCGTCCCCAGGAGAATCTCGCGCCGGCGGAAATCGCGATGATTCAGCTTGGCGAGCAGACCAAATTGTTCGAGGTCCACTGCACGCAGGAGTGTGATGCGGACTTCACCAAAGAGAATCTGCAGAACTACGACATCGTCGCCTTTTACACGACCGGCGATCTGCCCATTGCCGAGGCCGATCGCGACTACTTCTTTAAGGAATGGCTCACGACCAAAGGGCATGGCGTGCTCGGCTTCCACTCTGCAGGCGATACCTACCACAACTACGAGCCGTACTGGGACATGATGGGCGGCACGTTCATTGGCCATCCTTGGGGCGCTGGAACGAAAATCGTGTTGACGAATCACGAACCGGAGAATCCTCTGGTCAAGTCCTTCGGCCCGGAGTTTCGCTATCAGGATGAGATCTACATGTACCGGCACTGGCAGCCGGAGAAGTGCCATGTCCTGCTAAGCCTCGACTACTCGCAAAGCCCCACCGGCGGAGCTGTCGACGTCTCGCACGGCTACCATGTGCCGGTCTGCTGGATCAAGAATTACGGCGAAGGCAAGGTCTACTTCAACAACCTCGGTCACCGTGAAGAGACTTGGACGAACAAGCCGTTCCTTGAGTCAATTACCCAGGCTGTGCATTGGATTCGCGGCGAGGTCGACGTCGACGCCACTCCCAACCCCAACGTTTCTGCTGCACAGGAAGCCAAAGCCAAGGCCGACTTCGCCGCTGGCGGATTCAAGGAAAAGGGGAAATAGCGAACGCCCCGTGATCAATCGTCGTGAATCGTTCTACGATCGAACGAGCAATGGTGGGGCGATTCACAACTTGAACCCGCGGACGACTTCATGGACCTCAACCTCACCGGGCAAACCGCCGTCATCGTTGGTGGAGCCTCAGGCATTGGCCACGCCATCGCGACGGAATTCGTTGCCGAAGGCGGGCACGTTATCATTCTGGACCGCCACCCCGATTGCGTCGCCATCGCCGCCGCACTGGCGACCTCCAGTTGTCGCGCTGTCGGCCTCACTGTTGATGCCACGCAGTCTGCCAGCATGCAGGCGGCGGTGACCACCATTACGCATGAGTTCGGCGGCTGCGATCATGTCGTCTATGCCGCTGGGATCGGCAGTGGCAAATTCGGTTTCCCGTTCTGGAATCTTACGCCGGACGACTGGCCCCGCACCGTTGAAGTGAATTTGCTCGGAGCGGTGCAAACGGCCCATGCCTTTCAGGAGATGCTCCGCCGATCAGCCGCTGGGACGTTGCTGTTCATCAGTTCGGTTGCCGGTCAGATCGGTTCGCAAACCGACCCCCCTTACAGCGCCGCCAAAGCGGGCCTGATCAACTTCGCCCAATGCGCCGCCAAAGACCTCGCTCCCTTTGGCGTGCGGGTGAACACCATCTGTCCGGGGATGATCAAGACGCCACTCAACGAATCGGTCTATCAGGCCTGGGCGAATCAACAGCCTCCCGACCAGCGCATGACGTACGACACCTGGGCCGAGGCGAAAATCCGCCAGATCGTCCCCCTCGGTCGCTGGCAAACTCCCGCAGACATTGCCGCCATGACCCTCTTCCTCGCGTCATCCCGCTGCCAGAATGTGACCGGGCAGACCATCAACGTCGATGGCGGCTTTGTGATGCACTCTTAAAAGTGTGGATAATGCGGTCGAATTGAGCGTTCATCAGAGCTGGACGACTTTGCTTAGGGACCGTCCGGCCAGGCAACGCATGCGTGCACATATGCACGGTCAGTGCTGAAGTGAGACAACCACGTCTCAGTTGTTGCAGATTCCGCCCCTATTCTACTGGAGATGCACGATCTCAGCACATGGCGGAAGCAGACGGCTCTCAACAAGGCTGCAGAGTGCGCGTGAGGTCATATCGATGCTGGACCTTGCCGCCGGGCAATTGCAGTGGCTCTGTGCAAGACCGGCACGCCATTCGCATTTGTGGGCAGCATCCGGTGGGCGACGGAGAGGATGGCAGTCTGGACTTGGCCTGTAGAGTGAGCGTGACCGTTATGGGTGGAACACACAGTATCCTGGATGGAAAC
>JAGQQB010000204.1 GCA_020426425.1 Planctomycetaceae bacterium
GGCTGTCGCTGCGCTGGGGTAAGGCTGAACAAATCACATTACGAAAAGTCGTGATCGCGGTTGTCCTGGCGTCAATTGTCGGGGTCATCCCGGCGTACACCAACTTCCACATGGACGCACACGGGACGACTGACCCGGCGACCGCATCCACAGTACTCGTGGTGGCTCTGTTGGCTCAAGGCGTACTGCTCTCCCGTATGTTCAAGCTTCGGTTCTGGAGGACAGTGCAGGTCTGGCTGACGGGGTTGATTCTCAATGGCGGCCTGTCGCTGTTGCTGGCACTCGGCATTCGCACATACCTGCTGGACACCTTTGTGATACCGACATTTGACATGGCACCCACACTCGTGGGTAACCATTGGGAAGGGATCTGCCCGGTATGTGGAAGTCGGGCGTATCGCTCCACACGCGATCCCCACCCATGGGAGGGAAAATCGCTGATGATCTGCGATCAGTTCCACATCTCGCAGGCTGGTGAACCGGGCACTCTCGCACTTCCCGGTGATCGATTTTTCGTACTCAAGGTGCTGCCGCACAAACGCTGGGATCTGATCGTCTTCGAGGTGCCGTCTCAGCCCGGAGTGATGTATGTCAAACGGTTGGTGGGACTGCCGGGTGAAACGGTTACGATTGAAGATGGAGCAATCTGGATTGACGGGGTTCGCCTGGAACCACCAGCGCATTTGAGCAGTCTGCACTACGAAGCCACCCATCCTGCTTATCATAGGCAGCCACTTTGGGGATCTCCCGAACGGCCCGCCGTCCTCCAAGAGGGTGAATACTTCGTCCTGGGCGACTTCACCGCCCAGTCCGCCGACTCACGTTTCTGGGACACATGGGACCCCGATCACAGTCCCTACGCGGTCCCTGCGGAGAACATCAAAGCAGTCGCCACCCACATCTACTGGCCCTTCAGTCGCTGGCGGGCGCTGCGGTAGGGGCTATCGATCCCGGTAAGTGCAAGCCGATCGACGTCCGTTGGGTGATCCGGCGATCGATACCTCCAGACCACGAGCATCCCGGTTGAGGTGGTGTCCGGAGGACAGGACACTCCGACTCTTCAGGGATGGGGAGGATCATGTTTGCTCCGGAGAGTTCTGCACGTTCTCGGTCGCCGCGCTTGTTTCAGTGGGGACTGCCGGTGTCGGTGGTGGGACTGTTGCTGTTGGGGCTGTCGGGAATCGCCCGGGGCGACGAACTGGTGGGAAACGGCACGTTTGCCGGTCGGCAACTGGTGTGGATGTTGCTTTCGATTCCCGCCATCACAGTCGCCTTGCTGGTCCCCTACCGTGAGTGGCGACGGTTCGCCGTTCCGCTGTTTGTGCTGACGCTCGTCCTGTTGGTGGTCGTCTATTTCTGTCCGCCGCGCAATGGATCGCGGCGGTGGATTCCACTGGGCTTTATGGATGTTCAGCCATCGGAACTGGCAAAGCTCGCGTTCATTCTGGTGCTGGCGCGGTATTTGATGTTTCGCAGCAGTCAACGAACAGTCGTCGGTTTGATCGCACCATTTCTGCTCACGGTGATTCCGGTGGTGCTGATTTTGCGTGAGCCGGATCTGGGGACGTCGCTGCTGTTCTTTCCGGTGCTGTTCGCCATGCTGATTGCCGCTGGTGCGCGGCTGACTCATCTGGCCGCCGCGTTCGCACTCGGACTGCTCATTCTGCCCGGGCTGTGGTCGGTGATGAGCGTGGAGCAGAAGTCCCGGGTGACCGCCGTCTTTCAGCAGACTGACGATGGGACGATTCACACCGGTGATGGCTATCACCTGCAACAGGCGAAGCAGATGCTGGCACTCGGTGGTCCCTGGGGGAGCGAGGTCTCCGGCGTCGCGCTGCCCGATCCGGAAGCGTATCGACTGCCAGCGTCGCGAACGGACTTCGTCATCTGCCTCATTGGCGAACGTTGGGGCGTGCCGGGGACGTTGCTCACGCTGGGGCTGTTTGCGTTGCTCATCGTGTGCGGATTGAAGATCGCGGCGGCCACGCGTGACCCCTTCGGGCGGCTCGTGGCTGCCGGGATCACTTCGATGTTGGCGACGCAATGCGTGATCAACACCGCCATGACAGTCGGCCTCGCTCCGATCACTGGACTGACGCTCCCCCTGGTCAGCTACGGCGGCTCGAGCCTGATGATGACGCTGTTTGCCATCGGTCTCGTGGGGAACATCGCCCGACACCCTGGATACGATGCTGGAGAAGAGCCATTCCAGTTTCGGAGGACGTGAGTTGGGCGATTTCCGTGACATTTGTGCGTCATCGGGTGCCGGACGAAAATCCTCGTTGTTTGCTCCGCAAACAGATGGCGAGCGCGCACGTGGATGCTTTGGTGACCTGCTGCGTTGAACCAGATGTGACGGGTTGTCATGACCTTCCAGGCGTTTGATCGCGGAGCGATCAACGACTATCCCTGGCAAGTGCTGCTGGTTCGATCGAGTGCTCCGGTGCGAGGCACCACTCAAACTGCCGGTCACGGAAACTTCGTCGTTGCGACGGCCTGCCTTGACCGATAAACTCTTGTGGATTGGAACGCACGTTCACCAGAAGTCAGAGAAGGCCAAATGCTGCGAGTCCTGGGATCTCCGAAGCGGCTGTGCGATGGCCTGACGCGGCGCGACATGCTCAATGTCGGCGCCAGCGCTTTGGGTGGGCTGGGGTTGTCAACCTTGCTGGAGCAGCAGGCGGCGGCGAGTGGGGCGACGGCCGAGTCGTTTGGTAAGGCCAAGAACTGCATCATTCTGTTTCTGTATGGCTCGCCGAGCCAGTTGGAAACGTTCGACATGAAGCCCGAGGCTCCAGTCGAAGTGCGGGGCTCCATGCAGCCGATCCCTTCGTCTTTGCCCGGTTTGCCGGTGTGTGAGCATTTGCCCGAGATGGCGAAGATCATGGACCGGACGACGGTGATTCGTTCGGTCACGCATCCTCACCCGATTCATGGCGTCGCCTACGCGATGACCGGGACAGCGGTGATTGACGTCGGCATGGAACTCAATCCTTACGACGAACGACATCATCCTTACTTCGCCTCGTGTGTGGAGTATCTGGAACGGCAGCAGCGGGGCGGTCGGCCTGGGGACTTCATCCAGAACGTCGCGTTGCCATTTCCGTTCAGTTCCAAACGGTCAGATCAACCATTCCGCGCGGGTCCGTATGCCGCCTATCTGGGGGCAGGATACAACCCGGTCTGGACCGAGTTTCAAGGAGAGGGGACCGTCTCCGTTCGCAAGGAGCGGGCGAATGGGGAATTCTGGTTCGAAGGACCGGAGCCCTACTTGGGCTGCGATCGGGGTTCTCATTTTCGATTGGCGGCGGCGGAGTCGCTGCCAGGCATGTCGCTTGATCGGTTGGATCGGCGTCGCAGCTTGCTGACTCAATTCGAACAGCAGCGGCAGCAGTTGGAGCGTGGTACTGCTGGTCGGTCACTGTCGCAGTTCCAGGAGATGGCGTATTCGATTCTCGCCGATCCTCAGGTGGGACAGGCGCTGGATGTCCGTCATGAATCGGAAGCCACGCGTGACCGCTACGGGATGACGCTCTTCGGCCAATCGTGCCTCGCCGCGCGGCGACTGATTGAGGCGGGGACACGTGTCGTTTCGGTCTTCTGGGATGAGTACGGACTCGCCGGAGATGCGTGGGACACGCACTTTGATCACTTCGCCCGGATGACAGATCAACTCTGTCCTGGACTCGATTGGGGAGTCTCGGGGCTGATCAGCGATCTCGACGAACGCGGACTGCTCGATGAAACTCTCGTCGTGTTAATCAGCGAACATGGACGCACTCCAAAGATCAACAAAGCGGCCGGTGGTGGACGGGATCACTGGTCCAGGGCTTACTCAGTGATGCTCGCCGGTGGCGGTGTCGCTCGTGGTCGAGTGATTGGCGCGACCGACGAAATCGCTGGCGATGTCGTCGATCGACCGGTCTCGCCCAAGTCGATTCTCGCGACGATGTACCATCTGCTGGGCATCAACCATCATGTCGCGTTGCCAGATCGTTCAGGTCGCCCATTGCCGCTGCTTCCGGAAGAAGCGGAAGTGCTATACGACGCACTGGCGTAGCGGACGCGAGGCAATGCGGCGGGGGGCCTTCAACAGTTTGCGGCACCGGCCGGTTTCCACAACTTTGAACATTCGAATTGGTTTCGGATTTCGTGCTTCGTGCTTCGAATTTCGTGCTTCGGATGTCACGATAACGAACATCGCAACTGAGGTTGCAGCACACGCGCTACCGCTGCCCCCTGCGGAACCGCCCGGGCGTGGTGTCCAGGTGCTTGCGGAAGATCGCCGACAGGTACTCCTGATGTCGGAACCCCGCCCGTTGAGCGACATCGGCCAGTGGCAGATTGGTCTCCAGCAGCAGTTCTTTTGCACGATCGAGCCGCACGTGTAAGATGATGTCGTGTACCGTGCGACCGAGTGTTTGACGCACGCGGTTCTGCAGTGCTGATCGAGACACGCCGACATGGGCAACCACATCTTCCACACGCATTCCATCGCAGGCGTGTTGGCGGATGAACGTGAGCGCTGCGGAGACGATTGGATCGGTAACGGCATCGGCGGAGGTCGATTGTCGTTCGATGATCGCGCCGGCGGGTAACAGGAGCGGGGCATTGGGCGGGGCGTCTCCCTGCATCATGCGTTGGAGCAACTTTGCCGCCTCGTAACCCATGTTTCCATGTTGAGGGTCGATGCTGCTCAGCGTGGGATGCTGCACCATACAGAGCGGTTCATCGTTGTCGACGCCGAGGATGGCGATCTCTTCGGGGATCCTGAGTCCCGCTCCCTGGCATGCTTCAACAAACAGCACGCCCAACTGGTCAGACGCCAGCATCACTGCAGCGGGCTTGGGAAGGCTGATGACCCAGTTGGCAAGCTGTTCGCGTAACTCGGTGCGGGCGGTGCGTTGCCACTCGTGCCGCGTGAAATCGAGACTCGAGCACTTGCCGCCGGTCTGTTCGATCCTCGCACGAAACGCCGCCTCGCGACGCAGCGACCAATTCTCGTCACGAATCCCCAGGAATCCGAAATGGGCGTAACCGCGTTTCAGGAAATGGTCGGCGGCGAGACAGCCGACCGAATTGTCATCTACATGCACCAAAGGAATCCCGGCGTCCGCCACCAGTCCCAGGACATCCACGCAAGGAACGCCGACCGCACGCACAGCGGTGACGACCTCGGGCGAATGGACGCGAGCGATAATCCCATCTCCCTGCCAGGTGTTGAGCCACTCCGGCAGCAGTTCGGTTAGCCCGCGTGGTTCCAGATGCACCAACCAAGGTTCATGCTCTTGCAGGAAGCGAGCAATGCCACGCAGGATCTCTCGGCCCGAGGCCAGCGATGTCTCCACAAGCAGTGCGACCTGTGGGGGACGATTGATTAGCTTCACGGCCATCGGGCTCTGGATTTTCGTCAGGGAACGAGATGGGATCGGAATCGGAACTTGATTTGATCGGGAGGACCGGGACTGGTTCCCCGTTGAATGGCATCCAGGATTTCCGTGGTGCTCTGCGTTTTGATACGTCGAGGCAGTTGCCGGGAACAGTGCCAAAACTCCGAGCGGGCCCACTTCTGTGGACTGCAATGTCGATTGACATCCTCTTGCTGAGAACTGACCGCAGGTAAAGGAGTCTGCCCTGTCTGCAGCCCAAAATTCGTCGCAGAGTTTGCCAAATTCCGCTAGAAAAGGCAATAGACAAATCGTCTTTTGGCAATTTTCCATATGGGATTAAGGAATCCGTTGACCGCCAGCTGTAGGATAAGTAAAAGTGTATTATTCGTGCGCGATATCTTTGCGCACAGTCACTCGATTCGGTTTCAATTTCCGGAGAAATTCATGAAGCGGATATTCGCAAGAAAGAGCGGGTTTACACTCATCGAACTGCTGGTCGTGATCGCCATCATCGCGATTCTGATCGCTCTGCTGTTGCCTGCGGTGCAACAGGCGCGCGAAGCAGCCCGCCGGACTCAGTGCCGCAATCGGCTCAAACAGATTGCCTTGGCGATGCACAACTATGCCGACACGTATTACGAGCATCTTGTGCCGTACGTGGTCGAAGATGCCCGCCGTATTCAAGGACTTTACAGCTACGCAAATCAGGGAACCGCCCAGTTCTGGTTTGGCACTGTGAACTACGAAGAACCTGATCCGACCAAGCAACTCGACTACACCAAAGGCCCGCTCGCTCCGTACATGGAGACCAACTACACCGCGTTCCAGTGTCCCGACTTCGGTCCGAGTCAGATGGACAACATCGCCTACGGCAAACCGGCCAGCGGTTTCGGCTACAACGGACATTATCTGGCGAGGGCGTCCGTGATGGATTACCCGCCGCCGTCGTACACTCCCACACTTTCGCGCGAACCGCTCGCCCGCCGCTTCCGCGACATCACGCAATTGACGCAGACCATCGCCTTCGCTGACGCGGCGCAGGTGAAGCTCGTCTCCTTCTCGCCCCCAGCGATGAGTTTTGAGGAGACCTGGCTGCTCGCCCCCCCCAGCAATAACTTTCCCTCGGTTCACTTCCGCCACAGCGACGCCGCCAACGTCGCCTTCATGGATGGCCATGTCGAATCCCGCGCGCGGGAGTTCCTGGTGCAAGTCCCCGGCCCGAATTTCCTGTCACAGGAGCAGGCAGACCTGATGGACGAACACCGCCCCGGCTTCG
>JAGQQB010000205.1 GCA_020426425.1 Planctomycetaceae bacterium
GTTACAACACCTGCGGCAATTTCAACCACTTAACCATGGGAGACTGCGCGACTGTTGCAGACATCTTTGTGATGGCAAACAGTTTCGCAACTGTCAGCTGTGATTGCTGACAATTGAGAGCGTGTGTGGCGACCTGAGACCTCGCCACTGGATGTCTCTGGCATCCGAACCCTCGCGAAACCGAGAGTCACCGAGTCTCCCGCTGTCGGCTGTGTTGGTCGGCAACGCATTGGGGCAAGGCATGTCCCCCAGGAGCCGGATGCGAGCCCTGCAAGGCTCTGCTCTCGGCGTCGCGAGGTTTTTCTGTTCTCCACGATCCCAACGACATGACACCGCTTCCCCTCGCCCGGAGATGCTCATGTCAACACACGCAAAGTCACTCTGGTACGACGAATCGGGATTCGTCGTCTCCGCCGAACTGATTCTGATTTCCACAGTCTGTGTTCTTGGACTGGTTGCCGGGCTGAGCTGCCTGCGCGACGCGATGGTTGGCGAACTGCGGGATGTCTCACAGGCATTCAGCTCCGTGCGCCAAAGTTATTCCTACAACGGGATGCACGGCTGCCGCACCCGATGTGGAACCAGCTCCTGGGTCGCCGGGTCGTCCTTCCGCGACATTGATTGCGAAGACGAAGCCCGCAGCGAGATCGGCGGTGGCAGCGATGGGCGTTGGCAACGTCAGGAAGATCGACGTGAAGACCGCGACGAACACCACCATCGGCATGACCATGGGCATCACGAACATGATCGCCAGCATCAGCACCACCACGAACAGTCCCAATTGCAGGAGCGCACCAATCAAGTCCCGGTCAATCCAATGATCACTGGGCCCAGCCTGTGTCCTCCAACACAGACCATGCAGCCAATTCCGAGCACTGCATCTGCACTTTCGCCGATGTCCGCTCCATGTGGCGAGTGCGGATCGAACGCTTCAGTCGCCGTTGCAAGCTGCACCGGCTGTGACCAAGCCGTCCCCAATCCGGGTTGCTACACCTGTTCGAGCACCCCGGTCCGCATCATCGGTCCCGCTTGTGGTTCGGTCGCGCCGATGCATTGCGGCACAACTGTCGATTGGCCCGTGACTCCCGTGAAGTCGTGCGGACCGACCTATGTTGCTCCAAGCGGATGCGATGGGTTCGGCACCTACGGAGCGGTTCGCGTTCTACGACCATCTGGACTCGTCTGGTAACCCCCAACCAGCACAAGTTCGGTAAGAAAGACAGCACCTTCCAGCGGGCAACCGGTGGAGGGTGCTGCTTGTTGCTAGGACTGGGAAGCAGGGAATGGGAAGCGGTCTGACCCAGCGCCCCATTCAATGCCGCTACTGTCGCACAGCGACGCTCAACGCGCGCCGAATTTCGCTCAACGCTCAACGCTCAACGGCACGATTTCACGGCGGCAGTCGGGAAGACTATCCAGGAAGATGCGTCCATACCGCTTGGTGCGTACGCGGGGATCGAGGATGACGACTTGTCCCGTGTCTTCGCTTGTGCGAATCAGGCGACCAAACCCCTGCCGCAGCTTGATGGCGGCCTCTGGCACCTGAAACTCCATGAACGGGTTGCCGCCACTTTGTTTGATCCGTTCAAGCCGCGCTTCCAGCAGAGGATGGTCGGGCACGCTGAACGGCAGCTTAGTAATGATCACATTCTGCAAAGCATCACCGGGGACATCGACTCCTTGCCAAAACGTTTCGGTGCCAAACAACACTGCACGGGGTTCCTTGCGGAAACGGTCGAGCATGGCGGTGCGATTCATCCCTTCCCCCTGACACAGCAGTTGCAGGTTCTGTTCGACGCACCAGTTCATCAGCCGCTGCGCACAACTGCGAAGCATGCGATAGCTCGTGAACAGCACAAAGGCGCGTCCCTGTGTTTCCGCCACATGCTGCTGAATCCGCGCACAGACCGCCGCTTCGTACAGTGCGGGATTCTCGCCCGGGTCAGGCATTTCATCGGGCAAGACAAGCCGTACCTGTTCCTGATAATTGAATGGGGAACCGAGTTTGAGTTCGTGCGATTTGGTCAGACCGATCCGTTTGCGGAAGTAGCTGAAGTCTTCCTGCCCGACCGAGAGCGTCGCACTGGTGAGAATGACCGATCGGACCTGTCCGAACAGATCATCGCGCAAGCGCGGACCGACATCGATGGGGGAGGACATCAGCTTGATGTTGCGATGGCGTGTGCCAAAGGCTTCGATCCAGTAGACGGCATCTTCCTCGCGCTGAGCCAGCCAGCTTTGTAGTGAGAAGCCGAGCATTTCCAGTCTTTCGGCGGCGTTTCGCAAATCGAGCTGCTGCTCTTCGGACTTAAGCGTCTCGGCATATGTCCGCAGCATGACGGCAAGATCATGCACCTCGGTGCTGACGGGATTGTTGAATCCCAGCGGCTTGCGCACGCGGGAATTGCCCCCTGCCCGGTCTTCCAGCCAGTTCTCAAACTGTGCGAACAGATCGTCCACTAGGAATCGCAGCCGATGCACCAGTCGCTGTGCCTCAACCAGATTGTGCTGTAACAGGAGCCCCTTGTGCGTACGATCGTTGTACAGCTTGCCGAACAGGTAGTTGAACTGCCCACTGGTGACCGACATCCCCAGATGCGCTGCGGCGACGTCTTCAAGAGTGTGTGCTTCATCGAAAATGGCGACATCGTAGTCCGGCAACACACTTGCCCCTTCCCGTCGCAATGCGAGATCGGAGAAGAACAACGCGTGGTTGACAACCAGGATGTCCGCATTCCACACCCGCCGTCGGGCGCGGTAGTAGAAACAGTCCCCATGTGTCGGGCACTTGCGACCCATGCAGTTGCCATGTTCGCTGCGGACTTCATCCCACACTTCCGGGAGCGGACGAAAATCGAGTTCGGAGAGCGAGCCATCGTAGGTCGTGCCGGACCACTCACGAATCTTGGTTAGCTGAGCCGCTTCTTCGGTTTCGAACAGAGCGCGGCCCTTCTCGATGGCGGACTTCGTGCGGCGCAGGCTCAGGTAATTGCCGCGTCCTTTGACGAGCACCGCCGAGAACTCAATGGGCAGCACCGAATTCAGGAATGGCAAATCGCGGTTGACTAGCTGTTCCTGCAGGCTGATCGTATGCGTACTGACAACGATCTTCCGCTTCTTCCCATCTTCGTTGCTCTTGGCGGTCGCTGCGAGAATGGCCGGGACAAGATAGCCAAAGCTTTTGCCCACCCCAGTCCCCGCTTCGACCAGCAAATGCTCAGATGCATCGATCGCGGTGGCGACGGCATTTGCCATCGCTACCTGCTGAGGGCGGGATTCGTACCGCTCCAGACGCCGGGCGACAAGCCCTCCGTCTGCGAAGACATCGTTCACGCGAATTGTCATGCCGGAGCTCGACTGAAACTGAGCAGGCATGTGTCGTCGCGGAGTGCGTGCCCCCCACTGAACTCTTCCACCTGCTCAACGATCGTTTCGACCAGCGCGTCGACCGATCCGTCAAACTTCGCGAGTTCCGTTTCCAGACGAGCGCGTCCGTAGATCTCTTTCTCGACCGACATCGCTTCCGTCACTCCATCAGTGTACGCAACGACAACATCTCCCGGAGCGATTTGCACAACAGTCGAGCCGTAGACCTGTTCTGGCAAGATTCCCAATGGGAGAGCCGAGGTCTCACGCCCCAGTTGCGAAACGGCGCCGTCAGCATGCCGCAGCAGCGGCGCCAGGTGGCCAGCATTCACGATCTTGAGCGTGTGCTTCTTTGGATTCAGTTCCATCGCCAGGAACGTGATAAAACGATGCCCGAGTCCACTGCACGAAATCTCCTCGTTCAGCCCCGTAACCGCCGCCTCCAGGTCTGGCTGCGTGAGCACCTGAAACCGGGTCGAAGAGTAAAGCCGCGCCATCAAGAGTGCTGCCGGCATCCCTTTGCCCGCCACATCCCCGATCGCGATCACGATCCGGCCATCAGGCAGTGAGATGTAGTCAAAGTAGTCCCCTCCCACGCGCAGTGCCGCTTCGTAATAGTCAGCAAACGTGTATCCGTCGGGGTGCGGGCGAGACTTGGGCAGAAAACCGAGCTGCACCTGAGTCGCGAATTCCAGATCGCGTTCAAACTCGCGATTCTGCAGTGCCTCTTCATGCAACCGGGCATTCTCGACTTTGATCGCCGCCTGCGACGCGAGCGTGATCAACAGGTCCAAATCTTCGTCGGTAAACGCCTGGTTCTCATCCCGGGTGACAATCTGAATCACGCCGAGTCCGTCCTGTTCCGCATCCTGTGTCAACAGCGGCACGCACATCATCGACCGAATGCGCATCTTCGAGAGCGCGGTGCTCCCCTTGAAGCGGCTGTCATCGAGCACGTTCTCGCTGAGGATCGCTTCTTTCGTCTGCAATGCATGCCGGACCACGGTCATGCTGATGGCGACGGCATCGGCGGTTTGCCCGCCGCGTGCTCGGCTCGCTTTAAGCTTGAGTCGGCTGTTCTCCTCATCCCCTTCTCGCAGCAATACAAACCCCTGCTCCGCCTGCGGGAAGATGTTGAACAAAGTCTCCAGCAGTTTGGGCAGCACCTTTTCTATGCGCAGTTCGCGACTGAGCGCCCTGGTGATCTCCAGGACCGCCTGCAGTTTGACGTTGGGGTTGATCCGCGAGTTCGTGTCCTCGTCAAGGTCACCGACGAGGCTGCGACTGGAAGTGGGACTCTCGAATGAGTCGGACAGACCATCGGCGGCATCAAGTTCGTCAGTCACCACGAAGATGTGACTTTCGTCCAGCACCGCCGACCCAGACGTCGCGGCCAAATCGTCGAGATCAATTGTTTCACGCGCTGAGCCAGCAACGGGCCGCGGCAATTCTTCCTTCGAAGGATGCTCCAAAAACCGCAGGACGACATCACACAGACGAATTTCATCCCCATCTTTCAGCGGGACACGACCGTCAATCTTCTCGCCGTTCAGGTAACAACCATTACGGCTGCGCAGATCTTCGAGTGAATACTGCCCATGGCTCTCAAGAATCTGCGCATGATGCCGACTGACCACCCCGTTCTGCAGCACGACATGACAGTTTGGATGCCGACCAATCAGCGTCTGCTCCCGGCGTACGCCATACTGCGTCCCGGCAATTCCGCCTTCAACGATTTCCAGTACGGCCATACCACCACCCCGTCAACCACACGCGACATGCTTCGCGTGCATTGTGTGCTGTTGGGCACAGAGAGTCCAGCGCTGCACGGGTGAACTCGTTGAGACTTTGCTACCTGTGTCACCACGACCATAAGCCCGTCGACCGCGTCGACCGGTTCGCACGCCCCAAGTTGAAACACGCTAGTAGCAATCCATGGTCACAATGACCTGCCCTGTGGAGTTCAGGAAGAAATACAGGCATCCCATGTCGCCAAGGCTCATGTGATAGCGACCGAAGTCACCGCGCCGTTCATCCCGACTCAGCTCAACCGGCGTGCGCATGTCGAGAAACTGCCAATCGTTATCGGTATCAAAACGCGGACTCCGCAGATGAAATGCACTCAGCGTCGCGATCAATGTGAGGTCCGTCTGCTCTTCTCGCGGATCACCTTGAATGTAGAACGCCACAGGCCCGATCTTCGTCGACTGTGTCACCGGCAGCAGGTACGACTGTGAAATGTCCGATTCGTAGAACAACTGCCGCGACTCGGGATACTCGTTCATCCGATGGATGACGCCCGATAGCTCGGGCACGACGAATCCTGGAGCGGGCATCTCGGCTAGCGTCATAGCCTTGCGAAGCTTGAGACCTGACCACTCAACAACGACATCGTCAGCCTCAGCGGCAAAGTAAGATTCCTTGCTTTTCAGAAAGACAAGCATCACCTCACCAGGGAGTTGCCTCGGCGAGATGTCCTTCGAATCGGCAAAGCAGAACTGAGCCAGAAAAGTGTATGGCACACCCGAACGGGATTGCGGCCATGGTCGATCTGACTCTCGATGTGGAAGTCCGCCAAGCTTTGTCAGATACGGCCTTTGGGGACGCGCTGTTGCCCACAGAAACAGATCAACTGGAACAGGCTTGCCAAGGTTATGCATACTGGCAACACGTCGCCGAATCTGTTCAACACAGAACAGATGTCGGGGATGCTCAATGATTTGCCCGTATGGAGGGATTCGCCGGGGAGTCCCTTGCGGGTTGTCTCGGTCCGGTACTTCCCGAATAAAGGACTCGTAAGGATAGTGCTGCAACCAAGTTTCCAAGTCCAGTCTCGGGTGATGGGACCCCGCCGGCCGCAGGTGCTCAGGCGCTTTCTCAGGACCACCGGCAAGGCACGTCAACGGTCCGCTGATCGCGATCAGCATCCAAAGGATGAAAGCGCTTGCACGGTGTCCACACATACAAAACTACCGCTCAACGACCTGAGACATAGGGCAACCGCCCGCCAGTCTCCTAGTTCCTAACTCCCAGCTCCTCACTCCTTCTTCCCCCCTCCTTTCCGGAGTGGGCCGGTAAGCCGGGTTCTGTCGGGGGCGATCATTTCTCTGGGGCGCTGATTGCTCAGACGCCTCGTCGCGACCTACCCGGGCGTGCATGTGCAAGCACATACGGCACGGACCGCACCGTTTCGACCGAAGTCGAATCCGCCCTGCTTGGTCTTGCTCCCGGTGGGGTTTACCCTGCCAGAACTGTCACCAGTTCTGCGGTGCGCTCTTACCGCAC
>JAGQQB010000206.1 GCA_020426425.1 Planctomycetaceae bacterium
CACCCAGGCGAAGTGCCCATCGATGTTGTACCGGGCGGGGAAGTGACCAGTCATCACCGCTGTGCGACTGGGCGAACAGACGCCGCTGGCGACCGTGAACCGATGAAAGTCCGTCCCCTCGCGGGCAAGCCGATCGATGTTCGGCGTCTTTACGTAAGGATGCCCATGACAACTCAAATCCCCCCAGCCCCAGTCGTCAGCGAAGATGAACAAGATGTTCGGGCGCTCTGCGGCAGGCAGTTGCGTTGTGAGTGACGCAGCGAACGCAACACAGAGCATCAGGGATTGGACGATTCGCCGAATTGCTCGGTGACATGCTTGTCGTATCATGAGTGTCGACTTTCTGACGCAGAACCGTTGGGGAGAAAGTGAACCGCTGGAGAGAAAGTTGCTGATCGGCCCGCATGGCAGACGAGGCCACCATAGTCGTTGATCGCTCCGCGATCAAACGCCGCAACGCCAGTCGGCGCGCCCTTGCCGTAACGCTTCAGTGGCATGCGAGCCATCGGGGTATGCTGGGTTCGATGACAACGAGATCTGGCCACTTGGGCGTTTGATCGCGGAGCGATCAACGACTGTGGGGCAAGCTTGTTCGCCATTGCTTCTAGTTCCTGACCCCAATCGCGTACACTTGCCCACCGGGCGTTCGCTTGCGGTTACCTCACTCACAAACCCCTCCATCGGAGATTCTCAATGTCACCCAAGAACCTGCTGCTGACGTTTGGTCTGATGCTGAGTGGCCTCAGCCTTTCGGCTCACGCGGACGTCCGGCTGCCGAGCATCTTTGCAGATCACATGGTGCTGCAGCGGGACATGCCGATTCTCGTTTGGGGTTGGGCTGAGCCAGGCGAGACGGTTCGGGTGGTGATTGAACAGCAGGAGCATGTTGCTCAGACAGATGCCCAGGGGCGCTGGGAAGTGCAACTCAAGCCGCTGGCCGCTGGCGGGCCAGTGACGATGACGATCACCGGATCGAACCAGATTACGCTCAGTGATGTGCTCGTCGGCGAAGTCTGGTTCTGCTCCGGTCAGTCGAACATGGCGATGACCGTCAACCGGGCAATGAACTATGAGCAGGAGCAACAGCAGGCCAATGTGCCGACCATTCGGATGTTCAAGGTTGGCGGACAGTATGCAAACGAGCCGCAAACCGAGGCAGACGGGAACTGGATCATCTGTAGTCCGGAAACGGTCGGCGGCTTCACGGCGACGGGCTACTTCTTCGCGAAGCACATCCAGCCACAGCTCAAGGTGCCGGTCGCGTTGATCAATGCTTCGGTTGGCGGCACGCCGATCGACTCCTGGATTCCCTCAGCGGCGCAGCGTGGCTCGGCATCGTTGGCTCCATTGTTTGAGGAACTCGACCGTGGCCGCAAGGAGTTCGACAAAGAAGCAGCCCTGGCACGGTACGAAGAACAACTGGCGAAGTGGAAAGAACGAGCGAAAGCGGCCAGGGCCGCCGGCGAGACACCGCCTCGCGCGCCACGCAATCCTGTGGAGCAGTACGAACGCAAGCAAAACGTCGGCGGGTTGTATCATGGCAAGGTCGCGCCGTTCATCCGCTATGGTTTCCGCGGCGCGCTGTGGTATCAGGGCGAGGCGAACTCCACGCCGGAGCGAGCCGGCTGGTATCAGCATCAGTTGCCGCTGCTCGTCGATTCGTGGCGCAAGGATCATGGAGCGGGCGATTTCCCCTTCGCCTGGGTGCAATTGCCGAACTTCGGCGGAGCCGGACGCAACTGGCCGGTCGTCCGCGAAGGGATGCTCGACACGCTCTATCTGCCCCACACCGGCATGGCGATCACCATTGATGTCGGCGAGACCCGCGACATTCATCCCAAGAATAAGCAGGCCGTCGGCAGTCGGCTCGGCACCTGGGCGCTTGCCTCAGTCTACGGCGGCGACGGACCCGCGATGGGACCGATTCCACAAGAGGCGGAGGCCGAAGGCAAGGAACTGGTCGTCCCCTTCACGCAGTGCGGCGATGGTCTGCAGCTGGCCGACTGGAAACCAGATCTCACCATCGCGGCGATCGCCGGCGAAGACCAGCAATGGCAGCCTGTCGACCGCATCGAGATCGACGGCGACATCGTCCGCTTCTCCTCGACGAAAGTGAGATCCCCGGTCGCCCTCCGCTACCTGTGGACCAACGATCCTCAACAGGTGCCGCTCCGCAACAGCGCTGGAATTCCTGCTTCACCGTTTCGGACTGATGCCTGGGAAGGAATGGAGCCGTTTTGAGGTGGAGAGAGATCTCGACTTGAGCAATCAAGGGCGATCGACGTGCGTCGGTCACCAGGCCGAGTCTGGCGTCACGTCCGTTCCACTACGGGAGCTGCAGAACGGAGTGCGAGAGGTCCATCCCCACGTTTAATCCAGTGGGGGTGCGGGAGACGGTGGCTCGCCTGCGTTGGACGGCGGCGTCCCACTCGCAGTAGGTTCCTCGATGGGCAACTGTTCCGGTAGCGGCACCGGTGGGATGCTTGCCCCCAATGGTGGGGGTTCTGGAGCGAGTTGTTCCAGCTGTCGCAGGTTCTGGCCGGTTTTCACGCGATAGCGTTGCCGATCTTGGGCAAAGACGACGTAGTCGTAACCGAGTTCCCGGACTGTTCCCTGAACATCCCCATAGACAAACGAATCGCCGGGGGAAAGAACCTGACGTCTGTTGGTGGTGCGATCGCGGAACCAGGCCTGCGACTTGCCACTGACATCGACGATGCCGGTGAGATAGGTGTACAGCGCGACGTCATCCTGGACAGTCAGCTTGACCGTGCGCGTGACCGATGCTGGCGGCGTGCCGTCGTCGGTGACGGTGAGCTCAAGAATGGATTCGCCGGGGACACCCGTGATCGGCACGTTCCAGCTGAGCAGGCCAGACCGCGTGTCGAAGGTCGCGCCTTCCGGAAGTGTTCCAGCGAGCGTGTAAGTGAGTCGATCGGATTCTCCTTCCGGATTGCTGGCAGCAAAGTCGAAACGCCCCGGCCGTCCAAGGTAGGCATTTACGGCGGCCGGAATGTCCAAAATCGGCGGAAGATTCGGGGCGATGGCTCGCAGCGTCAACTCGCCGGTCAGCTTGGGACGCTCATCCCAAATGGACATGACCGCGATGTTCACCGTCGCGGCGACTGGTTCCTCGCTGGGAGTCGGCGTCCAGAACAACTCGCCGGTCGCTGGATCAATCTCCAGTCCGGTGGGGACATCGCCCGTCAAGACATAGGCCGGCTCGTCCCAATTCGGGTTCCAGCCTTCCACGCTCACGCTGTGCGTCCAAGGACGCTGGAAGTACGCCGGAGCGGGAGTGCCCAACACCAGTTTCGGTGAATAGGTCCGGACCGGTTGTGGCTTGAAGAAGAACTCCTGCTGCTTAAGCTCGGCGAGGGGTTGCATGATCTCGCTCCCGGCAACGTCGATCGGAAAACGTTCGACTTCGGTCCCGGCGGAATGCGTGCGTGCAGCCGTGCCAGCAACACCGCGTTGCAGCCGCCAGCCCGATTCGGTCACCTCGACCACGCTGGCCAGTTCGGAACCGATCCGCACCAGGAAAGGAGTCTGCGTCGGAAAATCACGCTGTGGACCAATGGACAACTGTGTGCCCCCGACGTCGAGTTCCGCCGGGAGCGAGGTCGACGCCGTCAGGGTGTTCTGCTTCGGCCCCGTCTTGAGCGAGAGGGCTTCCGCCGTGAGCGTGACATGGATCGGTCCCGGATCAGTGCCGCGACTTTCAAGGTCTAGCTGACTCACACGCTGCAGGATCTCTGCCTGTTCATACAACGAAAGAAACCGGCCCAACTGTTCCCAGGTCACATTCGCCTCCAGCGTGACCGGAATGGTCGAGTAGTACTTGGAGCGCGCCG
This sequence comes from Planctomycetaceae bacterium, assembly GCA_020426425.1. Taxonomy (GTDB): domain Bacteria; phylum Planctomycetota; class Planctomycetia; order Planctomycetales; family Planctomycetaceae; genus JACKHO01. The sequence continues at coordinate 3,855 of JAGQQB010000206.1, forward strand.
AACGCCGCCCCGGGGAGATCTTCACGCCCTGCCAACCACTGATTTCGACACAATCGGTTAACCATTTCAGATACACCCGCATGGCCACATCGGGGTCCGCGGGGAGGCTGACTTCTTCCCAGCGTTTGAGCCGCGCTTGTGAGCGAATCAACTGCAGTTGTTGTTCTTCGACGAGAGCATACGACTGGCGGGCGGTGTCGAGCGCATCTTCCGCTTCGCGCAGTGGCACCAGAAACGTCCGTTCCACAAACGGCCCCATCAGCGCGATCAGCACCACGCCACCAAGCACGCCGGCCAGGATTTTCTCTCGTTGTTGCATGGGGCAGTGCTAAGGAATCGAGAAAAGGAAACTGGGGAGTGGGTTGGTGCGACCAGCCGACGGATTGTGGACGTCACTCTGCGGTGGTTAATGAAGTGCCGGTCGTTGCTGCTGCTACTGGCGCTGCCGCTGGTTCGGAACGTAACAGGTCAGCGTCGAGTTCGAAGACGAAAGGATAGTCTGGATCGCGATTCAAGAGATTGATCGCCTTGACCCGCACGCGAAATCCCGCCGCTTCGAGTTGTTCATACAGTTCGTTGACGTCATCCCGATCGCGGGCATGCCCGTTGCCGATCACTTTGACAAACACCTCGCCCGCCTGCGGAGTGAGCTTGAGCCCTTTGAAGTACAACCGATCAGTCCCCGGCGCGGCGGAGTACAATTGTTCGAGCACATCGACGGTTGCCATGCGGGAGGATTCCCAGCCGCCGATCTGTTCGTCCGACTCACGCACCGGCGTTAGTTTCTGATTCGCCTGCTGCACTTCCTGCTGCCGTTCGGCAATGCTGGCACGATCTGTTTCCAAGCCACTTAAGTGCGACTGATAGGCCCAGTACATCATTCCGAGCAGGAGCAGCGCAGCGGCTGCGCCCGCACCGACCTTCCACCAGCGCATGTCTCGCTTCTGCGGCGGACGGCGAGGACGGAGGAAATCGAGTCGATGAACGTGCGCCGAGCTTTCGAGCAACGCCAATCCCACCGCCGGGAGTGGGAGTTCTTCGGTTGAACAGTCAATAACCAGCCCCGGCGTCGCGAGCGGATCGATTCCGCTCCATTCGCCAAAGAAATTCTCGTTCAGCCAATCGCGTGCAACTCCACTCTTCCCCAGCAGAGTGACATGTTGAATCTCAGCGCCAGGATGCAGTTGCGACAACGTGATCGTCGCCCGCTTGAGTTCGCGGTCCAGCAACTGTTCGGCGGAAGGGCCTTCCAGTCGTGTGCTGACTGTTGACGTAAATAGCGGGCTGCCGTTGTCGTACAGCAACATGTCGAGGCGATCCCCCTCGGCATACAGCGCAAGTTCATACCCTTGTCCGCGATTCGCGCGTCCTAGATGCTCGCCCACGGCGACCGAGCGGGGTGTGGCGCCAATAAGCTGAATTCCCGACAGTTCGCAACCTCGCTGCCAGCGCTGCATCATCGCGCGATCGATCGAGGCGACCATCACATTGTTCGCGGTCGTTTCGCCAAGCTGACCCAGCGGAATGAAATCCAGTGTCAGTTCCTCGACGGGTGTAGAGAACTTGGTCGCCGCCTGAAAGCGAACGAGTTCCGGCAGTTCCTCGTCTGGCACCGGTGGGATCTCGAACTGCCGGAATACAACCACTTCGCGCGGTACCACCAGCAACGCCTGACGGGCGGAGGAATCCCCCTTGAGCCGGGCCAGTTGCTCGGCGATCACATCGGGTTCGGCGGCAAAGTTCTCTGGCAATGCCACGCGGGCCACACCGGTGATCTGCACCTCCTCGGCAAGTCGTGCCTGGAGAACGATCAACTCATCCCGGGTCGATTCAATAATCAGCCATTCGGCCATGCGTTTATCCACACGTGACGTGCGATGCACAGAATTCGCAACTCTCTACCTGAACCTCGAAATCCGCAACCGATTCGAAATCACGAACCGCAAACGTTGGGCAAGAAACTGTTGCCGCCGCACAGGCGCCAGACTCGACGTTCGACTTTGTTTCAGCTCTCCCTACTCCTGAAACACTCTTGCGTCGCCGAAGGATCGCCAAACCTGAGATCTGACGCGAGATCAGCTTGGAATTCTCCAGTCTCGCTCGTCGCCGGAATTGGTGCAACTGACAGAATCGTTGCAACTAGACCTGAGTTCGCGCTGCAGGCCGCTCCATTAATGGAGAAACCGCGGTGACATGCGAGATGTCACCGCGGTTGCGTGGCCTTGCCGCGAAGGGCGTGTCCGGTTTCACTCCGCAAAAATGTTTCGCCAGTCAGCCGAACGGTGTCCTGTCGATCTGGATCGGGCCGTGGTCCGCACCACGTCGATTGGTGTTTTTCCCGGTGGAACAGTAACTCGCCAGATGAGGCGAATTCGATTGTCCCCACGCTCGAATTCAGGTGGACCCACATCAAGTGCTTCGTTATCCGCAGCACCGGGTGGAGCGCCCGTCGAACGTGGCCTGGGCCAAGTCGTCACCAGTCCGACATTCCGCCGCGCGAGCCGACCGCATCTTTGTCGATGCGATCCAGCGATACGCCCGGCAGGTCGTGCCTTTGAGCGGCTGCCATGCTGCAGCCGGCCCTTAGGCCAGTTGCTTCTTTCGGCTGACAAGCGTCTTGATCCGTTCTGCGAGCAGGGCGGAGTCGAATGGCTTGCGGAATGTTTCGTTAAAGATCGTGCGATCGAATCCGCTCGCGGTGTCTTCATCGCTCAGCAGAGCGATCAGTACGGTGTCCGCGTAGTCGGTGTTGCG
>JAGQQB010000207.1 GCA_020426425.1 Planctomycetaceae bacterium
GTGAAGCGGCGACCACAGTCAAGGCACTCACGACGACGCCGGATGACGAACTCCTGGCTGTCGCGCGAATCGACAACCTTCGTTTCTCCTTGCCGACAAAACGGACACAGCATGACACGAATCCCTTGCGAGCGAACTTCAGGCTCCAATCCCTTGGGGAGCCGGTGCGGAGCAGTGTACGCGGCTAGAGCGGTGATCGTCCAGCAGCGGAGACGGGGTTCAGGTGTCAGGAGTCGGGGGTCAGCGGAGGATTCAGGATTCGGGAGTCCGGATTCAGGGATGCAAGTTTGAACGCTGTCTACGAGGTGGCGCGTCCCGATCTGCTAACTCCTTCGCCACAGGCGCCACCGCTGGATCGCTCAGCAACAAGACCACTGCTGAGCCGACGAACAGGACGAAGCTGGGCCACGCCAGACCGCTGCCCAAGACGAAGGCGCCGAGCAATCCGGCACAGCAGCCGATGCCAGCGAGCACGCGGATGACCATCCGCAGACTCGTGAGCCGGGCAAGCCAGTGGCAGGCCCACAGACCGACTGCGATCCAGACGAGTGTCCACGCGGTCCCTTTCATCGTTCGCCGCAATTCGCGCGGCTGAACAGTAAACGCGAGTCGAGGATCGCCGCCAACCTTCGAAAAGGAGAACTGATCCCCATGGATTGGAACATCGAGTTCCAGGGACAGGCCGCCAACGCCGGACCAGGCGCTGGGGCGTTGGGGGGGCGATGTGACTCCACTCTCCCCGATGACAAAGCCTACAGACGTCTGGGGGGAAGCCGTAGACGCCGGTTGTTGAGCTTGAGGAAAGGCAATTTGATAGGAACTTTCCGCGTTTCCAATTATCGAATTCGCGTCGAGGCTCAAACCATCGCTCAGTACCATTGTCCCGTTATGTACCTCGACGCCCAGGGTGTTCCCCCGGATTGCTCCTTGTCCTTGAAGTTGCGATTTGAGCCCCGCCCGACTGGTGCTTTCCTTCTTGGCTTCTCCAGCAAAGTCAGCGTAGCCTTGATCACGATAGTTGAATCCGGCTTTTGCCTGTTGTTGCTCGAAATCCTGAATACCGAGGCCGTTGTTGGCGAAGTTGAAGTCGTTGTTGTTGAGAATATACCGGCGTCCCCATTGTCCGCCTGCAGCAATTCCGTCCCCATCCTCATCCTGGTCTGTCTGGAACGAAGCGATGTCGTCGAGATTGCTTTGCACTTTCTCTAACAATTCATTGTTCTCCACCGCCAGTTGCTGCGACAACTCGCCGGACTCGCGATCGTAGTAGTCGTTGTAGTTGTGTAGTGCGAGTCCAATTTGCTTGAGATTGTCCTTGGCGTACGACCGCCGCGACTGGCTGATCCGCGAATCCTTCATGATCCGAATCATCTCCATCGCGTCGGCCTTGAGCGCGGCCATGCGATTGAGTTCGCTGGTCAGCCATCCCTGCTCTCCCTGATACCAGTTCAGATTGCTGCGGCTCAGGTCATCGACTGGGGCGACGAGAAAGCCCTCCGGGAAGTACACGTTCCACGCAGTCTGCGCAACGGAAAGACCGTACTCCTGCGAATCGCGCGGTGAGACGACCTGCGGCGCCGGCACCTGGAACTCGCGCGGATTCACATCGAACCCTGATGGCAGCGGCGCCTGGAACTCGCCCGCCAGTACGACCCGGATTTCAAACGACAAATCCGCTTCGCTGGTTTGTGGCAACGCGATCAAATGGATCGGTTGGCCTTGCAGCGTCGTCGTCACCGCTCGGGATGGTGTCCCACCAACGAGGACGCTGAGTAGTCGGCTCCCTTCGGGAAAGGTCAGTCCGAGGAACTGCCGTCCCCGATTACGCATGCTGTACGCTGCGCGCGTCCGCCAACTCCCATCGGGTTCGACCACGGTGACGAGGTCCGAAGCAATCACTGTCGCGCTGGCTGCCTGCTGCGACTCCACACGCTGGACATTCCACAGCGGAACCCGCTGCGGCCTGACGCGAGCGATTTCCATCGCTTGCTGGACCAGTTGCGGACTGACCACCAACGGCAGTTCGTCCCGAGCGACCGAGTCGATTTCGTTTGGGTTGGCGGGCACGAGCTGCGACGTCGACAGATTGACCAGAATTGCGTATTGCCGCTGGAATTCCAGTCGCGTGAGTGAGTCGGCATTCCCCTGCTGGAACTGGATGACCGGAGTCAGAATGCGGTTGTCCTGGGGCGCGGGAATGGTGGCCGCCGCCGTAAGCAGATACTGCTGCTGTATGGGATCCACGAGCGTAACCGTCCACAGAATGTCGCCGTTCGGGAGAGGTTCCTCGGTCACCTGTCGCAATCCCGGTGCTTGGATTTCCAGCCGACCAGACAGCCAATTCGGCGTGGTGAACTGGAATCGATCGGTCGCTGCGCGGGCGATCTTCCACCTCAGGGTCAATCCGTATTCGACCGTCGCCTCGGTGTTGGCCAGCAGCACGATGGCATCGGCCTGCAATTCTGGCTCACTGGTCATGACGTCAAGTTCAATAACCGGTGGTTCGAGTTCCATGCTGCGGAAGCCAAACTGCGGTGGCAGAGGATCGAGCTGCCGCAACGACGCTGGCAAGGTCGTCGGATCGACCGATCGCCAGTCGTCATCATCCAGAATGACTCCGCTCTCTCCCGCGCCGAGCCAGATGCCGAGTGTTGTTTCCAATTGGGCGATATCCACCGGGAACGGGAAGTCGACGTAGACGTGTTCATCTTCTGGTTCCATCGACAATCGACCTTCGAGGACGACTGGCAGCGTGCCGAGATGCGGCTCGGTCAGTTCGATCGTGAGGAACCGCAGGTCATCCCGTTCGGTGAGATACCAGTCCGACAGCAGCGGTGCGGCGACATCGATTGGTAGATAGTTGAATGGGAGTTGCAGCGTGACACTCGGACTCGGTGCGCCGGTCAGTTCAAACTCGAACCGGCTCGCCACACGGAGCCTTCGCTGCTCGACGAGTACGCCATGCTCGGCCCGGGCCTTCGTTTGCGGAGGACGGCGCCCCAGGCGCAACGCGAACTCGTAAGGCCGCAGCAGGAAGCGGTATGTGAGCAGCGGCGCTTCGTCTGCCCCTTGCGGTTGGACGCGTGGCCGGAATGCAGCACGATCGAGCTGGCTCACGCCGGTACTTTCGCCACCACGGACGGTGTACTGCTCGCCGCCAAATACGCCAATCAGGCCTGTTTCGGTGGTCACATCGAGCGGAGCAATCTGTGGAATGGCGACCGACTTGGTCCCCTCATCGAGCGACAAATTCTGGAACAGATCGATTGTGATCTCCGTCGGTCGCTCCAGCGGCTCACGGAAAAACAGTTTCAGATTCGTGCCCGCTTCGTCGAGTTCCCAGCCACCGACATCGTCTCCAGCGATGCGGCGAACCACGGCACCAGGTGTGATGGAAAAGGCGAGTTCATTAATCGCGGACTGCCGCGGTGTCACGTGAAACGCATGATTGACCGAGAGGCCAGCATCATTGACCAGCACGGCGACCGCAGTTTCCACGGCGATGGTTCCCTGCACCATGTTCCGTTGAGAATCGGGTTGCCAACCAACCCGCACATGTCCACCCTGATTCACCGGAGCCAGAATGCGTGTGACTCCGTCATCGCTGGTCAGTTTGCGGTATGTTTCGGACCCGCTAACGGTCATGCCGTCAGGGACAGTGAAGATTAGCGACGCGGCGGGAGTCGGCTGCACGGTGAATGTGAACTCACCCGCTGGACCAGTCCAACGGACGGGAAGTTCGAAGGTGAGATCAAGTGTATGGACACCGACATCGGCGACAGGCACCATCAGCCCTTCGCCAGCCTGGACGGCAGCGATGGTTCCATCGAGTTGTGCGCTGCGAATCACTACAGAACGCAGTGGCAACGCGACCTGCTCGGTTTCAGATCGACTCTTCACAATGGTAAGACGGGCCTGAACAACCGCCCGAGCATTTGCATCTGTGCCAGTCACCTCGGCGGAATACAAGGCTTCGACCACGCGAGCGGGGACATCGGGACCAGCAGGACGATTTTCGGGGTGAGCCGCGAGCCAGAGTTTGCGATGCAGGTTGTGTGGGACGAACACACGCTTGGCCAACAACGGATCCTGATCCGTCGCGTAAGGGATGATCACATACGGGTCCTGTTGTGGAACTGGGGGTGCCTGCGGTTGCGCGGCTTCTTCTGCGTGCGCTGTCGCGGCGAGGCCCAACAGAGCCCCCAACATCAGCGGAGCGAACTTCGCTTTGAGCCAGGTCGGGATGCAATGCTGTGAGCACCACGTGCAACAGCGACAACAGGAACCTGGGAGGTACACGACGATCCCATGCAGCAGCCAGAGCAGAGCGGTCAAAAGTCCGCCGCAGAAGACCGCTTCCATTAGCAGTTGTCCGGTGATGGGCAAGATCGGCGCGAGTGCCCAAGGGAGGGCGATGGTTACCAGCACCCACACACTGCGGAGCATCCAGGAGGCCGTTCGCAGACACCACCAGCCGCACAGCATGACGCCCAGTGCAATGCACATCAGCAGCATCTGGCATGCCTGTTGATCGGCATACCGCAACCGGACGGTCCCGTTCGTTCCGCTGCCACCATACACGAAGCGATGCGTTCGCATATTGGCCGGCTCGGGGAGTTGCACGGTCATCGAGAGGAGTGCTCCGCCTGTGGTGCTCCCCCAGGTCGAATCGAATCTGCCGTTGGCATCGTTATCAGACCATTCCCCCTGCGTCTGACTGATCTCCAATTGCAGCATCTGATCGAATCGTTGAACGTCTCCCCCTGCTTGCGGGGCGTCGAACGCTGGCGAGAAATCGACGGCTGGCACTGAACCGTTCAGTCCTTGGCCAGCCTGTTGCATTGGACCGCTCTCCGGCTGCTGGTTTGCGCCATCACCATTCCGCTGATTCATTACCCCTGGTCCCGGGCCGGCGACACCCTGCGATCCCCCAAAGCCCCCAACGCCCCCGCCGCCAAAACCCCCGCCGCCAAATGGCTGGTTGGGCTGCCCAATGGTCCCCCGCGAGAACCGATTGCGCGCGTGGAACTCGTCTTGAACCGACTCGCCCGTCATCTGAGGAACAGGTGCGGACTCACTCATGGGGGCGGCTGGTTGTCGTCCCAACCGGAGATCGTTGATCCCAGGTTGGTGCGGTGGAATCACACTCGGCACCGGAGAAGCCGCCAGGGTCGCGTCATCCGCTCCGACCATGTCCATCTCCTCGAGCGGCACTTCTGCCCCTTCGAACTCCGAGGCTGTGTCGAAAGGCACCGGTTGGTCGCCCCAATAGAGGTCGGCTCCGCCGTGGAAATCGACATTGCCCGCAGCAGGTTCGGATTCGGATGCAAACTCTCGCGATACACGCACCGTTCCCAGTCCCGAGACCATCAGCGAGAACAATCCGAGCAGCGGAACAATAAGAACCAGCAGCGCCAACACCGGAATACGCCAAGTGGGCCGCACACGAACTAGCAACATCCTTAGCCCCAACAGCAGGACCATGACGACAGCGAGGGCGAGTCCCATTGTTGACAGTCGATCTGCGGACGGGAGTTGAATCAGATCTTCAAGAGTGCCGAACAACACGCCACGGTCAAGCCGTGTGGTTGGCTCGAACAGGCCGCGACTGCCCAGCAGCACGGTGGATCGCGGTGTCTTCAGGTCCCAGGTTTGCTGCAGAATCTCCAGCGACTGCGGTTCACCACTGCCACTCAGGACCGAGAAGACCGGCGGCTGACTGACCAATTCTCCGGTCTGCGACAGGGGCGCACCGGCGGTCTGATACACGACACTTAATGTCCGCTGTTGCTCCACCGCACCACGCGATAGCAGTGGGACTTGATAACCCTGCGGCGTTCGGCGCACCTCCACAGGTTGCCCATCGAGCAATGTCGACCACAACTCGGCTCGTTCCGGCAATTGCATCAACAACGACTGGACACCGATTGCCGAGAAGCTCAACTCGAGGGCATGCTGCATCTCCCCGGTCGGGCTGACGACGCTCGTTACATGCGATTGATGACCAACCGCCGTCGGTACGGCGACGCGGTCGAATCGCTGTTCTGCGATGCTGAGCTGCCAGTCCGGGCGGACATGCTGATAGGCCGCCACGATCCGTTCGCTGGGCTGATACATCGCTGCCGGGAAGTCGATCGGATCGACACTCCGCAGCGGCACATCATCACTCGTGAGGGCGTTCATCTCGACGCGCTGATCGTTCGCCGCTTCCACGGCAAGATAGCCACTTTGCTGTTCGGCGTTCGCCAAACTCCAATTCGGCACCGCGACGCGTTGCCCCTGTACGTCACGTGGAATTTGCAGCATCCCCCGGAGTGTCGCCGCGCCGACCAGATGCCGATCGAGTTTGACCGTTAATGTTCGCTGCCCGTTGTTCGGATCGGAAAACTGCTGCTCGATCAGACGCACCGGGACATACGCAATTCCATTTCCGACGTTCAATTGCAGCGGCAACACATCGAACCGCAGATCGGTGCCGGCGGCTTCATCGAAGACAAATTGCAATTCGCGTAGTCCGCCACCGCTAATTTCCAGGCCGACCTCAAGCGCCACGAACAGCGACTCCGCATCGACC
>JAGQQB010000208.1 GCA_020426425.1 Planctomycetaceae bacterium
AAGGTTGCTGGCGACAAAGAGGGGACGCTGGAGTATGCCGTCAAGACCCAGGGGCTGTACCCCTATCTGGTTGACGATGCAGGGAACTGGACGATGCGCCAGGATGTCCGCAATGTCGCCGTGATGGGGAGCGGCGGTCCTGGGAAGACGCAGTTGCGCAAGAACGACTGGCTGCATGTCTCTGGCGGCAAGATTGGCGTGGAAATTGGCATCGGCTCATACCTGGGCGAAGCACATGCCGAACCGGTGCTGATCCTGAAGAGTGCGATCGGCAATCGTTCGCTCGGCTGGGATTTGCTGCCCCCCGATTCCCCATCGTACGAGTTCACCGACCCCAAAGATGGCAAGACCTACATTTACGCTGGCTACGGCGATAGCCCGCTGCGCTGGGAGAAAGGGACCGAGCCGGAACGTATCAACTGGCAGGCTGGCCTGCAGTACGACGGGGACATCGCCCGGGCGAAAGAAGTGCTGAGCGACCTCGCGAAGTACTACCCTGGAGCGACGGAGTACGAAGTCGCCGGCTTCTTCTGGTGGCAAGGGGACAAAGACCGCTACAACGCGGGCCATGCCGAGAAGTACGAACAGAACCTCGTCCACCTGATCCAGCATCTGCGCAAAGAATTCAATGCCCCGAATGCGAAGTTCGTCTGCGCCACCCTGGGCCAGACCGAGCACGGTGCCGACGGCAACGAAGGCCACATCCTCCGCGCCCAACTCGCCGTTGACGGAACGAGCGGCAAGTACCCCGACTTCAAAGGCAACGTCGCCACCGTCTACACCCACCCGCTGTCCAAAGGGGGCGCATCAAACAGCCACTACGGCGGCAACGCCGAGACCTACATGAACGTGGGCGAAGCCATGGGGCGCGCGATGGTGGGGTTGTTGCAGGAGTAGCCGACAGTGCGCCGAAATGAACCCTGAGATTCCGTCCATACGGTGAAATCCCAGAGTTCGCATCGACTGTCGTCCCATCCCTGGTGCCGCGAGGCGAATGGATTTAGAGCGATCAGTGTCGCTTCGTGTTTTGCGCCTCCAAGGCAAGCTGTTTACAGCTATTTGCCGAAATGCGCTCGAATTGGTCGTTTACCGGGATCGGTCCGTTCTTGCACCGCCTGAGACCAACCCGGGAAAGGTGGGAGCGAGTGCGTCGACCGACGGATGCAGTTCGGTGAACAAGCGGCCAGAGCCGCTTCGGTAGCGATCTCACACACCCAGCAAGACAAGCCGACACGTGATCGATCAATTGGATGCGTTGAGGTGAACCGCCAATTCTGCCACATGGCAGATTGTGGTGGTCACCAGCGCCAACGGGCCTACCATGTTCAATAGACAGAGTGGCAGTCCAACTTTGGGACCATGACTTGTGAAAAGTGTGTACCGGGTTTCAACTTGATGCGAATCGCCGTTGTAGGGTCGGGAATCTCAGGGCTGGTAGCGACGTACCTGCTGCAGCGGCACCATGAAGTCTTCGTCTTCGAAGCAAACGACTATGTCGGCGGGCACACCAACACCGTCCGCGTGAACTGGCAGGGAGAATCTCTCGACATCGATACCGGGTTCATCGTTTACAACGACTGGACCTACCCCAACTTTATTGGACTGCTCAATGAGTTGAACGTACCGACGCAGCCAACGTCCATGGGCTTCAGCGTGAAGTGTGACCGTTGCGGACTCGAATACGCGGGCACCACGTTCTCGACTCTCTTCGCTCAAAAACGCCGTTGGGTTTCGCCGGGTCATTACCGCATGCTGTGGGACATCCTGCGGTTCAATCGCGAAGCCCGCGGATGTCTGGAACGCGATCAGCACGAGGTCACGCTGGGGGACTTTCTCCGCCGCGGTCGATATTCTCAAAGCTTTGCCGAGCACTATCTGCTGCCGATGGGGGCAGCGATCTGGTCCTGTCCGATGTCAACATTCGAACAGTTTCCCGTCCGTTTCATCGCGGAGTTCTACCGCAACCATGGATTGCTGAACGTCATCGATCGGCCCACCTGGCGTGTCATTCAAGGTGGTTCGCAGAGTTACGTGCGGCAGATGCTCAAGCAGTTTCAGCAGCAACCACGGCTCAGTTGCCCGGTGCAACGCGTCATTCGCCATTCCGATTCTGTTGAGGTTCACTCCGCCGGCGGGGTCGAACACTTTGACGAAATCGTTTTCGCCTGCCATAGCGATCAGGCACTCCGCATGCTGGGTGATGCGGACGTGTTGGAACGCGGTGTTCTGAGCGAATTCCCTTATGGCGACAACATTGCCGTACTGCACACCGACGAGCGCGTGCTGCCGCGGCTGAAGTCGGTCTGGTCGAGTTGGAACTATCACGTGCGCCACGACGAGCAACGCCCCAGTGTCACGTACAACATGAACATCCTGCAAAATTTGGATGCGCAGGCGACGTACTGCGTGACACTCAATGAACCGGAGTCGATCGATCCAGACCGGGTGCTTGGGACGTTTCACTACAGTCATCCCATCTTCACGCTGGGTCGGGCCGCGGCACAAAAACAACAACAAAACCTGATTCGCCATCGTCGCACTTCCTACTGCGGCGCGTACTGGGGCAACGGGTTTCATGAAGATGGTGTCGTCAGTGCATTGAAAGTGTGCGCCCAATTCGGCGTCGTGCCAAATTGGAGTACCGCGGAGCAGACCGGAGCGGCGAAGGAGGTGCCCCTTGGCGTCTGAACTGGCCAGCTGTCTGTACGTTGGAGAGGTGAACCATGCGCGGTTGACGCCGGTGTCACATGCCTTTCGCTATCAACTGTTTCAGGTGCTGCTCGACCTTGAAGAACTCGACGAGGTCTTTCGCGGTCGCTGGCTATGGTCCACGCGGCGTTGGGCACCGGCACAGTTCCGTCGCTCCGATCATTATGGCGATCCAGCGCGACCACTGGCCGACTGCATCCGTGAGTTGGTCACCGAGCGACTCGGATTCACACCGCGTGGGCCAGTTCGCCTGCTGACCCATCTGCGATACTGCGGCTTTGTGATGAATCCGGTCAGTTTCTACTACTGCTTTGATCAAGCTGGTGATCGTCCAGTCGCGTTCGTGGCGGAAGTCAACAACACCCCTTGGGGCGAACAACACTGCTACGTCCTGCCATGGTCGACGAACGAACAGTTGACCTCGACGCAGCCCAAAGAGTTTCACGTTTCACCATTTATGGAGATGGGCCTGCAGTATCGCTGGTCGGTCAGCCTGCCGCGGGAGCAACTGCGGGTGGGGATCGTGAATACGCAGGCTGGCGAACAACTCTTCAGCGCGTCGCTCAATCTCCATCGTGTGCCGATCACGACTGGATCACTCGCCTGGGCATTGGTGCGCTATCCGGTGATGACGCTGCAGGTATTCCTGGCCATCTACTGGCAGGCACTTCTGCTGTGGCTCAAACGTGTGCCCTATGTGCCGCACCCTGGGGCGAAGAATGAGTCCTCATCCGAGGCAGCGATCGAGCGTGATGCACCGCCACCGGCAGACGCATCGCCTCCGTCTCAATTCCAACAGAGTTCCCGCCCATGAGTCTGCATACGTTCGAACAAGCCCGGAACAAGCCTCGCCCGCAGACCTCGCCGTCGATGAACGAATCGTCCATGAACACCACGTCCATCAATCAATCGTCGATCAACACCGCGGATCAGCCAGGCTGGCTAATCCAAGGGGTGCTCCGGCATTTGCTGCAGTTGCAGGATGGGGAACTCTTGCTGAACTTGCCGGGGGGATCGTCCCAGCGGGTCGGCGCGCCGGCCGAAGATGCATTGCAGGCACAGGTGCACGTTCACAATCAGGAGTGCTTTCGCAAGATTGCGTTGAATGGCAGCCTGGGGGCAGCCGAGGCGTATCTCAATGGTGACTGGACAACGGACGACCTCGTTTCCGTGCTGCGAATCTTCTGCCGCAATCTCGATCAACTCAGCCAAATGGAACGGGGACTCGCCGCTCTGCTCACCACGGCGGCTCGCTGGTGGCACAATCGTCGCCGCAACACGGTTGATGGCAGCCAGCGTAACATCGCCGAGCACTACGACCTGAGCAACGAGTTCTTTCAGTTGTTCCTCGACCCCACGCTGATGTATTCAGCCGCTCTGTTTGAGAGACCGGAGATGACGCTGCAGCAGGCCAGCGTCGCCAAACTCGACCGCATCTGTCAGCGACTCGACGTGCGACCGGGCGATCACATCATCGAGATTGGGACCGGCTGGGGCGGTTGGGCGCTGCATGCCGCCCAGAACTACGGTTGCCGCATTACCACCACGACGATCAGCCGCAATCAGTACGAGCTCGCACAGCAACGCATCGCCGCCGCCGGGTTAACCGATCGCGTCACCGTGCTGCTCAAGGATTACCGGCACTTGACCGGTACGTTCGACAAGCTCGTCTCCATCGAAATGATCGAGGCGGTTGGACACGAGTTCTTGCCCCAGTATTTTCAAGCCTGTCACAACCTGCTCAAGCCGGGGGGCCGCATGGTCATTCAGGCGATCACCATGCCGGACCATCGCTACGAGGTGTATCGTCGCTCGGTCGATTTCATTCAGCGCTACATCTTCCCTGGCGGGCATCTCCCGTCGGTTCGCGCCATGCAACAGGCAACCGAACAAGGTACCTGGCTCCAACTCGTCGAGGCGGTCCAGTTTCCTGATAGCTACGCCCTCACCCTCCGGCATTGGCGCAATGCGTTCCATGAGCGACTCGACGAAGTCCGCGCACTCGGGTTTGATGAGCGCTTCATTCGCATGTGGGACTATTATCTGTGCTACTGCGAAGCCGCCTTCCTGGAACGAGCGGTGCACGTCGGGCAATTCGTCTGGGAGCGCAATCGGTATTGCTGACATCGCGCGAACTGCTCCCACCGCAGGCCACGTCGGTTCACAACGGTCAGTCAAACGACTAACAGATCCCATGCCATCCCCTCGCTCGTGAGGAGCAACACACATGAAAGTCCCCTTCCTGCCACTCATGCTCGAAGCTGCGGAGCATGGCCATCTGCCAGACATCGTGATTCGTTCGGGCATCCGGCAGCTACTGGGGCAACGTGTCGCGACTCTGGAGCAGGCCTCTCCCGACGCCGCCCAGGACGAATTGCGGGCGTTCCTCGCGATGTGTCGTTCGAGCGACATTGCCGAACTGCCACAGCGCGCCAACGAACAACATTACGAAGTCCCGGCTGAGTTCTTCACCCAAGCTTTGGGGCCACGACTCAAGTACAGCTGCTGCTACTTTGGTGATGGCAGCGAGTCGTTGGCTGCAGCGGAAGAGGCCGCGTTGCGCAGCACCTGCGAACACGCGGATCTTGCGAATGGTCAACGCATTCTCGAACTCGGTTGCGGCTGGGGTTCCCTCTCGCTGTGGATGGCAGAAAACTATCCCGAGAGTGAGATCGTCGCGGTATCGAACTCCCATGGCCAGCGCAAGTTCATCGAAGCTCAAGCCCTCGCCCGCGGCTGCAACAACCTCACCGTGCAGACGGCGGACATGAACGTCTTCCAGGCCGAGTCTGCCGCATTCGATCGCGTTGTCTCGGTGGAGATGTTCGAACACATGCGGAATCACGAAGAGTTGCTGCGCCGCATCTCCACCTGGTTACGAACATCTGGCAAACTCTTCGTCCACTACTTCTGCCACCGCGCTCAACCGTACTTGTATCTGGACGAAGGTCCACAGGATTGGATGACGCGACATTTCTTTGCCGGTGGCATGATGCCCAGCGATCATCTGCTGCATCACTACCAGCGCGATCTGCGACTCGTCGATCAGTGGCGCTGGGGTGGTCGGCACTACGAACGCACCTGCAACGCCTGGCTCGAGCGGACCGATGCCCGTCGCGCCGAACTGTTGCCGATCATGGAGGCGACGTACGGCACTGGCCATGGGCGACGCTGGCTGCAGCGCTGGCGAATCTTCTTCATGGCGTGCGCCGAATTGTTCGGCTACCGCCAAGGGCGTGAGTGGTGGGTCTCGCACTACCTGTTCGAGAAACCAGCATGACCGAGATTGTGATGAACAATGCCGTGCTGATTGGGGGCATGATGGCACTCGTCTGGCTCGTCAGCATCCCGCTGCGCGACGTCAGCATCATCGATCTCGTGTGGGGACTCGGTTTCGTGCTGGTCGCCTGGAAGACGGCGTGGCTGTTCAACGATTGGAGCTTCGCCGCCCCGTCGCGTCCGCTTCTGTTGGGCATGACGACGCTCTGGGGTCTGCGACTCACCTCGCATCTGGCGATGAGAAACATCGGTCACGGCGAAGACAAACGCTATGCGGCGATGCGCTGTGCCCGCCCGCAAACCTTCTGGTGGCAAAGCCTGTTGCTCGTTTTTGGCCTGCAAGCCGGCGTCATGTGGCTCATCTCACTGCCACTCCAATTCGGCATCGCCCAGCCAACACCGGGCTGGCACTGGCAACATGTGCTTGGGCTGTTGTTTTGGGCGATGGGCCTGTTCTTCGAAGCGGTAGGGGACTGGCAACTGATGCGGTTCAAACAGAATCCGGCCAATCGCGGTCAGGTGCTC
>JAGQQB010000020.1 GCA_020426425.1 Planctomycetaceae bacterium
CGGCCTTGATGGACCGGGACAACGATCCCCTCCCGATGCTCACGATGCGCCTCGTCCAGCCGCTGAAGCACCGTCGGTTCCACGACGGGATGGTCTGCTGGAATCAGCATCCAACCGGTCACAGTCGGTTTCTCGGGGGCCCGACCAACGCTCTCGACCAACTGCTCGACGCTCGCCCGCATGTCCACTGGGGCGGGATTGGGGATTACCAGTCGCAATGGCCCCAACCTCTGCAGTCGGTGTTGCAACGCGACATCTTCCGGTCGACACGAGACGGCAATGGCGGCCCACCCATAAGCATCCGCCAGTGTGTTGAGCAGGTGCTCAATGACGGTCCGATTTCCTACTTCGATCAAGAGCTTGTGCGTCCCCATCCGCTGGGAGCGACCGGTGGCGGGAACCAGAATCTGTAGTTGTGATGTCACAATGGGTACCGTCTAACAATTTTCGAAATTCTTTCGGGAATCTCTCGAACACCAGTGGAGTCGCTGCCGTTAGGATCGTATTGATATGCGCAGCTGCATCCACCACTCTCTCGGGACTCTTCCAGTTCCTTCCATGACTGGACCTTTACAGGTGGCCGCCGCAGTCGCAGTGAAAGAGATCCACTCTTCGGTTCTATGCTGGCCACGCCAGCCCGACTGCTGATCTCAGCTTCACACCGGGTCTAGCAGCGTTTGCTGACGCGAAATGTCTTGTTGTTGACCGATGCGGGTCTTCTCTTGGAGTTTGCAATGTTGAAGAGTGTACGTCGAGGGTTTACGTTGATTGAGTTGCTGGTGGTCATCGCCATCATCGCCATTTTGATCGCCCTGCTGCTGCCTGCGGTGCAGCAAGCACGTGAAGCAGCCCGCCGCTCGCAGTGCAAGAACAATCTCAAGCAGATTGGTCTGGCCCTGCACAACTACCATGATGTGTTCAACACCTTCCCACCGGGATACGTCCAGCAGGAAAGCACTGCCGACACGACCGGGAACTGGGCTTGGACCTCGCTGATCCTGCCTTACATCGACCAGGCACCACTCTACAACGCATTGAACGTGGGCAACACCCGGTTCCAGGTGGCCGTGGCCAACAATGTGGTTCGTGAATCGTACCCTGCCTTCCGTTGTCCATCGGACACTGCACCACAGACGAATAGTGGCGTGAAGACCGACGGGACCACCCCTGGTCGCCTGGTGAACATGCTGAGCGTCGCCACCTCGACCTACATCGGCGTGAACAACTGCAGCCCAATGAGTGCGACCCGCGTCTCCGGACAGAGCGGTGTCTTCTACCAGAACAGCAAGATCGGCTTCCGCGACCTGAATACCGACGGGACCAGCAACGTGGTCGTCGTTGGCGAACGTGCCTGGAAAGTCGGTACGCTCGTGATCAACAGCGGTGTCCTGTTCGGGATGGACGCGACACCTCACACGCGTGCAACCGATGCAGCGACCGAAGGGGCCGCTGTTGCCACTTACGACATCAACCTCGTTTACGCACTCGGTGGTGGTAGTGTGAAGCTGAACGCCGTCAGTGACCACTCGCGTCTCGGCTTCAGCAGCCCGCACGTTGGCGGAACCCACTTCCTGATGGGCGACGGTGCCGTTCGCTTCATCAGCGAAAACATCAACCACAATCCATCGACCAACGCCGCTGACAGCACGCTTGATTTCCTGATGGCCTACGACGACGGCAACGTTGTCGGCGAGTTCTAATTCAGAACGTCGACGTTAGTCCAACTGAGTCGCTTCGCAGCGGGTTCTCTGGTTCGCCAGGGAACCCGTTGTTTGTATTTTGGCGTACCTCCAGAGTCGTGGATCGCTCTGCGATCCAACGCCCGTCTGGCCGGCGCTCATCCATCGCTCACCGACAACGCCGCCCTTCTATTCCTGGATCGTCGGGCAAACAGCGAACTTCTCCAGCGTCATACTGTGGCTGCTGGTGGAACTTTCGCCGCGAATCCATCACAGTGCGTGCATGCGATCAATCGTATTCGGGTCGGTGGTCCGGCCATTTCGTGCAGCACTGGGAGAATGAATCGTGAGTCGAATTGGTTTGTATGCGTTCCTGGCTCTCGGTCTGCTCAGCGGATTGGCCCTCGCAGCTGAGCAGCCCAACTTCGTCGTCATCAATATCGACGACCTCGGCTACGGCGACATCGGCCCGTACGGATCGGAAACGAATCACACTCCGAATCTCGATCGGATGGCCGCCGAAGGTCGCAAGCTCACCTGCTTTTATGCGGCGCCGGTTTGCTCGCCATCGCGGGCTTCGTTGATGACCGGCTGCTATCCCAAGCGAGCCCTGAGCATTCCGCATGTGCTCTTCCCCGGGAACGATGTCGGATTGCATCCCGATGAAGTCACGCTGGCCGAAGTCCTCAAGGCACAAGGCTACGCCACGGGCATCGTCGGGAAGTGGCATTTGGGAGATCAGCTCGACTTCCTGCCCACGCGACAAGGGTTCGACTTCTACTACGGTCTCCCCTATTCCAACGACATGGGCCCCGCCGAAGATGGCATCAAGAGCAATCTTGGAAAGCCGCTTCCCAAGCCGAAGAAGCAAGGGCAGCCGCCGCTCCCGCTGTTGCGCAATGAGACGGTCCTGCGACGCGTGCTGCCGCAGGATCAACAGGCACTGGTCGCGAACTACACCCGCGAAGCAATCTCGTTCATCGAAGGACATACAGCTGAGCCATTCTTCCTGTATCTCCCGCATTCCGCAGTTCACTTCCCGCTGTATCCTAGCGACAGGTTTGTGGGAACCTCGAAGAACGGCCTGCATGGTGACTGGGTCCAGGAGGTTGACTGGAGCGTTGGCGAGATCCTTTCGGCGCTGGAACGGCTGAACCTCGCTCAGCGTACGCTCGTCCTCTTCACCTCGGACAATGGCGGCGCACTCAATCATGGATCCAGTAACAAGCCACTCCGAAACGGGAAGGGTTCCACGTACGAAGGAGGCATGCGGGTGCCGACGATTGCCTGGTGGCCAGGGACCATTCCTGCCGGGACCGAAACCGACGAAGTGATGGCGATGTTCGATCTGTTGCCGACGTTCGCCGCGCTCGCCGGAGCCGAGGCACCACAGGATCGCGTCCTCGATGGGGCCAACGTCTGGCCACTGCTCGCAGGCGCGCCGGACGCCCAGTCACCACATGAGGACTTCTTCTACTTTCGCGGCCATGACCTGCAAGCGGTTCGGCATGGCGACTGGAAGTTGCGGGTGAAAGATGGACTCGAACTCTTCAATCTCCGCGACGATGTTTCCGAAGCGAACAATCTTGCCGAGCAACAACCCGAAAAGGTCGCTGAGCTGCAGGCGATCTTCGCGACGATGGACGAGGATCTCGGCAACAAGGAAATTGGTCCAGGATGCCGCCCGCTTGGCCGGGTCGAGAACGCCCGACCAATTCTCGATCAAGACGGGCAGGTCCGCGACGATCTGACCTCGGCGATGCCAGTGCAAGCCCCTGCGACAGCGCCATCGCCGCCAGGAAATGAAGGCACACAAAAGAAATCGACGCCGAAGTAGAGCACATCGCTGAACCATCTCAACGATGGCGCAGCCATCCTCACGACGCCTTAATCCAGCAACCCCGACAGTTTCGCCTGCAGATTGTCGAGGCCGTTCCGTAGTCGCTGTTGCAACGAGAACGAGACCTCGCTCAGTTCGCTGAGCACGTCGGGTGTGAGTGCCTTATCGGCCCGTTCGAGGGTCGAGCAGATCCGTTTGATGATCTGTTCCGTCGTCGCTTCGGCGGGATTGCGTTCATCGGCCCCGGGCGCGCTGCCACGGGCACCGGCGCCGAACGGAGCGTAATCATCACCACCCACTTGTCGATTGGCGGACATCGCGGTTTCACCACGTTCGCCAGCGAGCGCCATCGCCGATCCTTCCCCGCGTTCGAATTCATCGATGCCCGCCTCACGCATTGTACCGCTGGTGGCTGTCAGAAATTCGCTCGGCAAGTCGAACGGAGCTTCTTCCTCGGCTGGTTGACTGAGATCTTCCCCCCGCTGAGCGCGACGCCACGCTTTCATCTCGGCGACCGTCGCTTCGGTTTCATTCGCCCATTGCAGGCACTCGGAGGCATCGTCCCAGTTCAGCGAGACATAGAAGTGCGACCACTTCAGTTCGGAGTATTCGCCGTACACGTCGGCGAACGTTTCCCACACGCGGCGGCGTTGATACACCTGATCGCCACTCAGTCCAATCAGTTGTCCGAAGTCGGCATCCGTACGGCCGCGCGAATACCGCTGGGTCCACTCAGCGGCACATTCGCCAATCGTCCAGTTGCAGCTACTGAGTGCCTGCTGGGCTCGGGCGACAAGTTGATCTTCAGTCTGCTGGGATTCGGTCATGGATCAGTCAGGGATGCAATAGATAAGGACACAGAGGTGCGAACGCTCTAGCCTGCACGTTCGCATGCCTGTCGTCAAGCCTGCACACTGACTGAACTTGCCCAAGTTTTGCGGTGGAACGTCACAGCTTGCGCAATGTGTTTTGTCGACAGTCATTGCAGGTTTGAGCGATTCGACATTTCCACGTCGAACCAGGGTTGTTCGATGCGAATCGTTCGCCACAATGTTCAGAACTTGTGGATTGAGCCAACTCGCCGCAATTTTGATCCTCTACCCCACGAGTTTTCATGGTCAGCACACGACTCCTCAAGCGACGTGACGTTCTCGCCGCCGATGCGATCGGGGGCCTGGTCGTGTTTCTGGTCGCGCTGCCGCTCTGCCTGGGGGTCGCGGTCGCGTCCGACGCTCCTCCGATTGCCGGTGTGTTGGCGGGCATTGTCGGTGGTGTGGTCGTCGGACTGATCAGCCGGTCGCATACCAGTGTGAGCGGTCCCGCCGCCGGGTTGACCGCCGTGGTCGCCGCCGAGATCGCCCATCTGGGGTTCGAAGCCTTTCTACTCTCGGTCGTGATCGCTGGCTTCATTCAGATTGCCTTGGGACTGATGCGTGCCGGGTTTCTCTCGGCGTTCGTCCCCAATTCCGTCATTAAAGGTCTGCTTGCCGCCATTGGTGTGATCCTGATTCTCAAGCAGATTCCCCACTTGTTGGGCCACGACACTGATCCTGAAGGAGAAATGTCGTTTCGGCAGCCGGACCACGAGAATACATTCTCAGAATTACTGGAGCTGCTCGGCGATGTCCATCCCGGCGCGATTGTGATCGGTGTTGTCGGCGTCGCGCTGCTGTTGGTCTGGGATCGGGTGAAGTGGCTCAAGCAGTCTGGAATTCCGGGACCACTGGTTGTCGTGCTGGTCGGCGTGATCATCAGTGAACTACTGCGCCCGCTGGGAAGCTCCTGGGCGATTTCCGGGAACCACCTCGTTTCGATCCCCGTCGCCGATTCCATCACCGGCTTCACGCAGTTCCTCAAGCTGCCGGGTTTTACGCAGGTGATCAATCCCGATGTCTATCTGGCGGGCATCACCATCGCGCTCGTGGCTTCGCTGGAAACACTGCTCAATCTGGAAGCGGTCGACAAGATTGATCCTCAGCAACGGCATTCGCCCCCCAGTCGCGAGTTGTTCGCGCAGGGAGTCGGGAACGTGATCGCTGGGTTGATCGGCGGGATTCCCGTCACGTCGGTCATCGTTCGCAGCTCCGTGAACACCAGTTCCGGTTCCAAGACGAAACTGGCGACGATTTTCCACGGTGTGTTGTTGCTCGTGGCGGCGGTCCTGGTGCCGACCTGGATCAATCGCATTCCGCTCTCGGCACTCGCCGCGATTCTGATCGTCACTGGATTCAAACTGGCGAACCCTCGCCTATTCACCGAAATGTGGCGAGAGGGCAAGTACAACTTCATGCCGTTCCTGGCCACCGTCCTCGCGATCGTCTTTACGGATTTGCTCATCGGCATCCTGATTGGACTGGCGATCAGTGTCGGCTTCATCCTGTACAGCAATCTGCGGCGCCCCATCCGTAAGATTGTGGAGCGGCACCTTGGTGGCGATGTGCTCCGCATCGAACTCGCCAGTCAGGTCAGCTTCTTGAATCGCGCAGCGCTGGAGCGAGTTCTGATGGAGGTCCCGCGCGGCGGCAACGTGCTGCTCGATGCCCGCAATACCGTGTACATCGATCCTGACGTCCTCTCACTGATTCATGATTTTACTCAGCATGTCGCCCCTGCGCACGGTGTGCAGGTCAGTCTGCTCGGCTTTCACTCTCGGTATGAACTCCACGACCGCGTGCTGTTCGTCGACTACTGCAGTCAGGACCTCCGTTCGCAGATGACACCGCTCCAGGTGCTCCAGGTGCTGCGCGATGGCAATCAGCGGTTCCGCAATGGAGAACAACTCACGCGGGACTTCCATCGGCAACGGCAGGCGACGACCGCGGGGCAACATCCCATGGCGGTCGTCCTCAGTTGCATCGATTCCCGCAACCCCAGCGAACTCGTTTTTGACCTCGGACTGGGGGACATCTTCAGTGTCCGCATCGCTGGCAACGTCATCAGTCCCAAGGTCCTGGGGAGCCTCGAATACGGCTGCGCGGCGGCAGGGGCCAAAGTGCTCCTGGTGATGGGGCACACCCGCTGCGGTGCCGTCACCGAATCGGTCAGCCGTCTGCTGGCGCCGATCTCACCCAGGACGGAAGTCTGCACGCATCTGGAAAGCATCGTGGAGGACATTCAACATGCCGTCGACCAGCGACTGCTGGAAGAACTCAGCATCGCCGGTCCAGAACGGCAAATTGAATTGATCAATCGCGTCGCCCGACGTAACGTCGCCCTCGTCATGGACAACATTCTCCAGCAAAGCAGCATTCTGCACAAACTGGTCGAACAAGGGGAAATCGCAATCGTGGGCGCAATGTACGATGTTACCTCGGGACAAATCGACATGTTTCCGCATCTGCTCACGCAGCTGGATGCAAACGACCTCGAGTGCGCGATACGGTAGTCCTGCTTTGTAGTGTGCTCACCGCAGCGGTGAATACTCACCGGACAAGTTTTGGCCAACGCACCATGGCAGGGATCGGTGCGGCATCAGCCATCGCCACCATGAGCGACGCTCCTGGTTCCGCTGATTTGACCCGAATCACGCTGAGAGCGACGGTGTCCCGATGTGTCGACGACACGCTGCATGACGTGACGACGCCGACATCTTTGTCGCCATCTCGGACAATCGCGCCGGTCAGGGCGGGATGCTCTCCAGTCAGCTGGAGAATCCGCAATTCGCGGTTCGTATGCCCCATCGCATCGAGCCGCGCGATCGGTTCCTGCCCCAGATAGCAGCCCTTCCTGAAGCTGATGGCCTGTTTGGTTCGCGCGGCCTCTTGAGCCAAATGCTCTTCGGTCACATCACGTCCAGACCATGGAAACCCGGCTTCGATACGAAGCAGGTCAAACACTTCTGACCGCACTGCGTCAATCCCCGCCGCCTGCAGCTTTGCGGCGAGTTCCGCCTGTTGCTCACTCGGGGTGACGATCAACCAACAGTTTGGCAACAGCAGATCGACGCATGCCATAAGCGTTCGCGACTCACGCAACTCAGTCACCAGGTTGACCTCGCACGGCAGCCTCGCAGGCCACTGCGACGCCCATCGCTCAGGCACCTTCGGCCCGCACAGGCAGGATAACGTGTATGTGGTGGTGAGATCATGAATCTCCGCGTCGAGACCCAGCAAATACAGCTGGAGGTGTTTGAGTAGCGATGCATGGCATTCTGGCACGGTGATGACCATCAATCGGTCGCCCTGATGCAGCACAAACACATGCGCCAGAATCCGCCCCTTCACATTCGTGACAAAAGCTTCACACATCTGCCCGTCAGTCAGGCCAGTGATGTCGTTCGTGCAAAAGCTATGCAGGAACCGCTGCCGTTCCGGACCACGAATCTCCAGAATAGTCCAGTTCGCCAGCGTTAACCAACCGGCAGCGTTACGAATCTGTGCTTCCTGTTCAATTGGGGAGTTCATCGAATTGACAGCCAATGGAGAGACAGGGGACGTCGGTTTCGCATACGCGGTGCCCCGTCGATACGGTGAGCCCAACTTCGTGGACCAGGATTGTGATGCCGATTATCCCGTGCTGCCGAGACCATCGCAACCACCAGTCGATCTCAGCCGGGGCTTGCAAGTTGGTCAACGGCAATTCAGACTGACACATCCAACGATTCCACTTTGAAATCCCCCGCTGGTGACTGACTTCAGGAGATCCTCATGCGTTCGAGTGTGCTGACACTGTGTGTGCTGTTCCTTTACTCCGCGACTGCCATCGCCGACGAGCCACTGTGGGTGACCTATCCCGGCGGCGATGGACCTGGCAAGGGGAAGAAGATTGTCCTGATGTCCGGTGACGACGAATACCGGTCAGAGGAAGGACTTCCGCAGTTGGGGAAGATCCTGTCGGTGCACCATGGATTCACATGTGTGGTGCTGTTCCCCGTAAATCCGGAAACTGGTGAGATTCAGCCCGACTATCAGACAAACATCCCCGGCACACAGGAACTTGATGACGCCGATCTGATGATCAACCTGTGCCGGTTCCGCAATCTGCCCGATGATCAGATGCAGCATGTGGTCGATTACGTCGAATCGGGGCGACCCGTCATTGGACTGCGCACTGCAACGCACGCATTCAATATCCCCGGCGATGCAAAGTTTGCCCGATACAGTTGGCGCAACAAGGATTGGGATGGAGGGTTCGGACGACAGGTGCTCGGCGAAACCTGGATCAGCCACCACGGACACCACGGCAAGGAAAGCACGCTGGGCATCATCGCCCCGGGTCAGGAACAGCATCCCATCCTGCGCGGCATTAAGAGCGGAGAAATCTGGGGACCAACCGATGTCTACGGCGTCCGCCTGCCGCTCCCCGGCGACTCACAGCCCCTCGTCCTGGGGCAAGTCCTCAGCGGCATGACCATCGACACTCCACCCGTTGAAGGCAAGAAGAACGACCCGATGATGCCAGTCGCCTGGGTGAAGACATTCACGCCTGAGTCCGGCAAGACCGCTCGCATCTTCACAACCACCATGGGCGCCTCGACCGACCTGACAAATGCGCCACTCCGCCGCCTGATTGTCAACGCGACGTACTGGACACTTGGGATGGAAGACAAAATCTCCACAGAGTCTTGCGTCGACCTCGTCGGCGACTACGAGCCGACCCCGTTCGGTTTCAAGAAGTATCAGCCGGGGATCAAGCCATCGGCTCATGTGCTGAAGTAACGTTGGGACATCTTAGCAAACACGCAAGCAGCCGTGTTGTCACGAGTGGCGGCACGGCTGCTTGCATTGTGTTGTCGTTGTGGTCATCAGCTCGCGGCGATGGCAACTACTTCAAGTACGTCTCATTCAGCTTGCCGCACGACCACAGCAGACCTCGGGTCACGAGATCCAGGTAGCGTGCATCGGCGACGGTGTCGTTATTGTGGCCGAGGGTGGTGGCAAACACGCGAGTTCCATTGCGGTAGTCATTCACCCAGGTCACGACCGCTTCCGCTGTGTTTTCTTCGCCCTGCTTGTTCTTGGTTGTCTGACGGCCGGAAGCGAGCGCAGTGGCGGTGTCGAGCAGATGGCCGGCGCTGTTGTTGTACAACTCTTCGTTGATGGTAGTCCAGTTGTCGAGGCCCTGGGTCACTTCGTGCCGGTCCTCCCCATAAACAATGTCGATCGGCGCCTGGCGCCCGTGTCCGGTGGATTGCAGACCGGTGAATTCAAACCAGGGCGTGACCTTCTGGGGGTATCCTTCGCTGCGGTAACAATGCATGCCGCAGTGCAGTAGCACGGCGGGCAAACCCTGCCGATGCGGTTCGAGAATGCGATCGATCAGTGACTCGTCGGTGACATGTGCCGAGCATTCGTCGTGAATCACGGCATCAAACCCTTGCGCCCAGTTAGCGTCTTCGTAAACCGGGTTGAGATGCTTGGTCGACTTGTCTGGATCGTAGGCAATGACCACCTCGACGTGCGCTCGCTGGGCAATTCCCTCGGCAAGCAGAGTTTGCTGCTTGGCATAATCGTGACAGCAGCCGCCAAGCACGAGCAGTACGCGCAATGGTTTGGGAGCTTCAGCGGCATTCGTTCGTGCACTGGACAAACAGATTGAGGCGCACAGCGCGGCAAGCAGCAGACGTCGAGTCAGGTGGGGGATGGCCATACGGAATCCTCGGCAAGGAAAGAGTGTGTTCGGTGAAGCCTTCAACGGAATCCATTAGACAGTCCACGCTGAGGTGTGACAACTGGGTTACGACTCTGCAGAACTGGCAAGATTCGCCAACCATCAGAGGCACCCCCAGCAATTGCAGGTAAGCGATGACCTTACCGATCTTGTGGAATCTTGCTTCGGGCACAGATCGGCATGATCCAATGCCATTGCGGTCGCGTTGTGACGTTGTTGCCCTGTTGATCTCAGCAGCCAGCATCTGCAGAATGCGATCAGTCGAGTCGCTGATTCGGCGTCAACGCGAGATCCCCACCTCCAGCCTGCCCCAGCCCTCCTCCATGACGGATTACGATGAGTACATCGACGATGGCGAACCGCTTGAAGAAGCGGACCCAGTCGAGATTGTGGACGATCTGGTGCCGATCGGGCAGACCGAGCATGTGGGACAAACGACCGATTCGCAGCGCGGGCGTGTGTTCCCGTGCGAATCCTGCGGAGCCGACCTCGAGTTCCACATCGGACAGCAACGGCTCAAATGCCCCTATTGTGGATTCGAAAAAGAAGTCGAACTCGCGGATGACGCGGCCGTGCGCGAGCAGGACTACCATGCGATGCTCGATCGGCTCGACCAGTTGCGACAGCGAGGGCATGGCGAGTCAGAAGAACATCAAGAGGTTCGCTGCGACTCCTGTGGGGCCGATGTGGTCTTCGTGGGCACGTTGACGAGCACGACCTGTCCGTACTGCGCATCACCGATTCAGCGCGAGCATGTGCACACGGCAACCTTTCGCGTCCCCGTCGATGGTGTGCTGCCGTTTCTGGTTGATCGCAAGCATGCTCAACAGAAAATCGCCGACTGGGTTCAGTCCCGCTGGTTCGCACCGAACCGTTTCAAAAAGGAAGGGGCAGCAGGCGAGTTCGAAGGCGTCTATCTACCGTATTGGACGTTCGACACACTTACCTTCAATCAGTATCGAGGACAGCGCGGCATCAACTACCGCAAGACAGTGGGGGTTGGAAAGAATAAACGGACAGTCACCCGGACTCGCTGGTATTCGGTAAGCGGGCAGTTTCAACACTTCTTCGATGACGTGCTCGTCGTGGCGACCGATGGGTTGCCGGACCATTTCATTCGCAGTCTCGAACCTTGGCCGTTGCAGCATTGTCTGCCGTTCACCAGTCAGCTACTGGCCGGGCACTTTGCGCGCACGTACGAGATCGGGTTGGAACAGGGGTTCGGTATTGGGCGCGAACTCATGGACGAAGCACTGCGGCAGAACGTGCGACGACGCATTGGCGGCGATAAGCAGCGGATCGACGAACTCCGCACTCGGTGCGACGCGATCACATACAAGCATCTCCTGCTGCCACTGTGGATGTTCGTCTACCGTTACGGTGACAAGCCGTTCCATGTGTACGTCAACGGAGCGACCGGCGAAGTCCAGGGGGAACGGCCCTACAGTTGGGTCAAGATCCTGGCCCTGGTGTTCACGATTCTCGCACTCTTCGGCGGCGTGGCGTTGCTGGCTTCGGCCCGCTGAATTCGGACCGTAAAGTACCAATCCTCGCCATTCGGGTGCTGAGTGGGCGCTGGTCGTTAATGATTGGCGGTGATCGCGTGAAACTTCCGTGAAGGTGGCGTGTCTCGCATTGTGTTTCTTGCGTTGCCCCCCGACGATGAAGGGATGAGCCCATCGACCGAGACCCGAGCCAGACCAGTGGCAACTGATCCATCAGGCGACGCGCGCGAATCCAATGGCATCGACCTGACCGGTCAATACATTGCTGGTCGCTACCAGGTCGTCGGGATGCTTGGTCGAGGCAGCATGGGATACGTTTACCGGGCGCTGGATCAGAATCTGCAAACGGACGTCGTCCTCAAGATCCCCAGTGAGGCCCGACGGAAGCATGCCGGGTTCCTACAGCGATTCCGTCAGGAATCCAAGTTTCTGGTCCAGTTGCGACATCCGCACATCATCAGCATTCTTGATGTCGGTCAATTCGACGAAGTCCCGTTTTTCGTGATGCAATACGTTGCGGGTGGGGCACTCGACACGCAACTGCGAGGCAAACAGGGGAAACGGCGCATCTTAAGTCCGCGGACTCTGCAAAAGTGGTTGCCGCAGATCGCGGCGGCGCTGGACTTCATGCACGCGCAAGACTGTATTCATCGCGATGTGAAACCGGCCAATATTCTATTCGATCGGGGCGGCAATCCCTATCTGAGTGACTTTGGCCTTTCCAAGATTCTGCTAACCGCCGAAGAGGACAGTTCCTCCACGGCAGCTGGTGCGGTGATTGGTACTCCGAACTACGTCGCGCCGGAGCTGGTGTTGGGAAAGGAGTTCGATGGCTCTGCCGACCAGTACTCGCTGGCGATTTCGGTTTATGAAACGCTGACGGGTGTGTTGCCATTCGAAGGCGCGACCGCTTCCGCCACAATGGTGAACCAGGTTCGCAATCGTCCACAGGATCCACGTGAGATCAATCCCCGTATCCCGAATGAACTGGCGGAAGTCATCCTGCGAGGAATGTCCAAACGGGCCGACCGGCGGTATCCCTCCTGTTCCGATTTCGCGGACGCCTGTCTGGAGGCCCTCAACTCCTCGGAGGCTTCGAATTCTTCGGAAAGCTGGCTGAGCAGTGGCGCCACCACGATTTCGCACGACGTGCCACAGTTCATCCCCGATGCCCGACGCAAGGTGAAACAGGGCCGGGTGAAGTGCAAAGGATGTGAGACCCCATTGGCGATTCCATCGAAGCTCGCTGGCAAGAAGGGACGCTGCGGCAAATGCGGACAACGAATGCAGGTGGCTCGTAATGCGAAAAACGTCGAGTTCTACGTTCCGCTCGATCCCTCCCTGAAGCCGAGCGCCAGCCAGGATGCTGAGTTTGCGTTCGTCTTCTCGCAGAAAGCATTCGGCTATGAATTCAACGCGATGCAGGCGCTGAGCGTGGTTGGCGTGCTGCTGACGCTGATTATCGTTGGCAGCGTGGTTGCAACCATTTTCCTGCAACATGACCCAGATGCCGCCAAAGCGAATCGGGTGAATCAGGGCCAGATGATTCCCCGCGAAGGCGGATGATGACGCGAGTCGAAAGACTTCGCGATTTGACGTGGAGTGGCCTGAACGCGACTGCTCAGGGGTGGGGCTACAGATCTTGGTCGAGCTGATGCATCAGCTTGCCAGAACCGCTGTCGAACACGAGCACCGGCGATTCATCTTCGTTTCCGACGGAGACCAGCTGACCCGACTGATCGACCGCTAGCGTGCTGATGGTTTCGAGTGACGTCTCCATCGCAATCTGATCTCCAGAGTTGATATCGAGGAGTTCGACCTTCGCCCCCCGCGCGACGTAGAGTCGTCCACCCGGCGGGAAGCTGACCGCACGGACCATGACTGGGGACGATTTGTCGACTTGTAAATCGGTGGGGCGTTCAGGATCCCACAGCACAACAGATCCATCTTCGCCACCAGCGGCGATTAGCGGGCCATCTGCCTGAATCGCCAGTGAGCGAATGCCGCGGACCTTGGCACTGATGGTCGCGATCTGCTCCTGGGAATCCATATCCCACAGGAACAACTCACCCGAAACGGTCGAGCCCACCAGTTCATGTCCATCGGCACTGATGGCGATACAGCTGAGCTTGGCATCAACCTGAATGGTGCTGGCTGGGCGGCTTTGCTCCATGTCCCAGCGAATAATGATGCCCTCTTCTCCCAGCGTGACCGCGTACTTGTGGTCCGGCGTGAACTTCATATCGAGTACGTTACCGGTGTGTCCTTCCACGGGCAGCGGTTCACCCAGCTTCCCATCCTCAAACGGAACCAGTGCGAGCCGCTTGCCGTGGGCACACAGCAGGTTCTTCGCTCCAGGACCAAAGCAAACGAACTTCGAGGGGAGCGACATCGAACTCGCGATCACCTGCTGCTGTTCCACATCCCATATTTCAAGCATGCCGCGTGTACGTCCGGCAGCGATGAGCTTGCCATCGTTGCTGACGGAGACACTCGCGACGCTGCCGCGAATGACGGGCTGACCCGATCTGAGCGAGCCAGGGTTCATGCCAAAGTAGATCCCCACCCCTACACAGAGCAGCAGAGCGATGGCACCAATGACCACCGGCTGCGTCACAACTCCCACGAGCGACGCCGGACTCAGCGATGCTGCCAGACCGGACAGCCCATGCAGACGCTCGGTCCATGTGGGACCAGAACGCGAAACAGGCGCAGCCTTGGCTGACTTTCCACCGCGGACCTGAGGCATTTCCGCCGTCGTTCCTCGACCAGCGACCGGCGGTTTGCCCGCCGCTTTCAACAAGGCCTCTTCCGCCCGCTTCTCACCGAGTTGTCGTAACGTGACCAGGGCCTGTTCACGCAGATCTTCGTCCGCATCGGCGAGTAACGGCAAGATGACCGGAATTGCGTGCTCGGAGCCAAGTTCCGTAAGCGATTGCAGGGCCTGTCGACGTACGGCTGGTTTGTGATCGACATGCAGCATCGGCGCGAGCGTTTCCACCGACTCTGCCGCCCGACCCTTCAGCTTCACCAGCGCGGCGATCGCTTGAACGCGGACGTTGGTTGCGTCGCGCAAGGCCCGCTCAATCGCAGGCCGGGCTTCGCTGTCTCCCAGACAGCCGAGCGCTTGGGCAGCAGCAGCGCGCACGCGTTCGGAGGGATCGTGCGTCAGCAAGCGTTCGAGCGATTCCCGAGCGACTCGTTGCTGCATCGCGCCGAGCGCGGCGGCGATCTGCACCTTGAGATTCACGTCGCTGGTCGTCAGCAAGTTGAGCAACGGCACCGTGCCGCGCGGATCTTGCATGCGACCGATCGCCTGAGCAATTGGAACCGCTAACCCCTCTTCACTGGAGAGTGGTTGTTCACGCAGCTGATTGAGCAGTAGCGTCAGCCCCTGCGGATCTCCCAATCGTCCCAGAGCTTCGGCTGCGGCGATACGGCACAGGTTGTCGGGGTCATCAATCCGGCGTCGGACCGCTGGCAGGGCGACCGTCTTTCCGCTGGCGCCAAGGGTGTGCAACACTTCGCGTCGGACCAGTGGCGAGGGATCTTCAACGCACTTCATCAGACGCGAGATCGCCTCTTCGGTATCGCAACGACCGAATGCTCTTGCTAGCAGCGCCCGGACTTTCTCGTTGCGATCTTTCATGCGGTTGGACAGCATCTTGACGGCGTTGCCGTCGGCGAGTTTGGCCATGCTGGCCGCCGCATTCTCCCGCACCTCATCGTGATCGCTCTTGAGCAACTTCGAGAACGCTTTCACCGGGCACCCGCCAGAGAATCGCCCCAGCAGTTCGGCGATGGTTCGCAGCAGAGGCTGATCTTCGCTGTGGGTCACGATGCGGCACAACTCGTTTCCGGCGACCCCTTGCATCTCGACCAGGGCCGCATGAATCGCAGGCTTGTGCCGCTCGTGGACATCGGCAGCAAACAGCAGCGGCAGGACAACGCGAGGATCTCCGAACGCGCACAGGGCGCGGGCGATCGGAAGTACTTCAGATTCCGTCGCCGAACCGAGCGACCGCATCAGAGGAACGAAGACTGCGGGATGCCGCAGTTCCGCAAGGCAGTGCAACAGATCACGTTTCAGCTCACCTTGCGCTGTTTCGTACAACTTGAACAGATCGTCGCGGGCATCGATCTCGCCATGTCGAGCAAGGGTGCGGAGCGCGGTCCGCGCTGTGGCCAATTTGTCCGACGTGTCGGACTTGATCGCCGCCTTGATCTGCTTCAAGTACCGGCGTGTGGTCCATCCCGAGAGTTCTTCGACGTCAACCGGCCGGATGCGTTCCGGAACAGTTCCCTCCAGATTCAGGGCTCGATCCAGTGATCGCAGCAGATCGACCTCGCGCCGTTCGGCAATTCCAGAACTCCAGCTGAGATCTTCGTCGGCCGAAGACCGCGCACTCACCAACGTTCGCTCGGGAAACCGAACCTTTGCTCCGCAGGCTTCGCAAGGAACCGTGACACCAGCGAACTGGGCTGGTGCGGTGATCTCCAGGGAGCATGTTGGGCAAGTTGTGCGCACTGTTGCGGTCGGCCGGGCGGTGGTGTCCGCTGCGACAGATGGAGCCTTGGGAAGTGCTTCTCCAGGTGGCTGGGCTGCCGCCCCTGGTGTCGTCGTCGACGTGGGCGTGATGGCTGATGCCAGTGGTCGACTGGTCGGGGTCACATGCTTGGAATCTGAAAGTCGGCGCTGGGTATCGCCGTCCGCATCAGGGGCGGATCTGACCATGTCGATCAGATCCAGGCTCTTGGTCAGGCTGAGCTCAAACGATGTGTCATCGTTGTTATGCCCTTGTGCATCTGCGACAGGGCCGGAGATGAGCATCTGGACGTTGTCAGCACTCTGCCCCGCAAACTGGTCGAAGACATCGAGTGCTGGCATCTCGACAACGCCCTGGCATTTCGGACATTGAATCTGCTGTCCTGACTTTTCGAGAGGAGTCTTCACGCGTTGCCCGCAACCATCACACAGCGCGCGAATCTTCCCGTCGTTCTTTTGAATTCGCAGGAGGCGTAGTCTCTCTTTCGACTCGGGCTCCGCGATCTGGACGCCTTGCGTCCCCTGCGTTTGCGGAGCGGGGTCAGACAACCGATGTCCGCATTCGCGACAACGAGCCATTGCAGGTTGAACGTCGGACTGGCACGCCGGGCACCGATGGATGGGCGTTTGCATTCGGATGTCTCACAGGGAGGACGAGGCAGGTCGTCGACGCCGGAAGGCGTCTGCGGAGCGTTGCTGCGGTGAATTTGGGGAGTTGGCGAAGGCAGCATTTGGCTCGATCCGTGCCGATGACAATACAGAGAGGTGCGGAAGCTCATCTGAGCCTCCGCACCAGGATCAAACTCCGTTATTCATCGTCAATGGCGAACGATTAGCCTTCGAAGCTACGCTTGCCTTCGAGAGCGATCTTGTCGATCGAAGGACCGCTGTAGATCTCGAAGGGCTCCAGTTCAACAGTGCTGTCGGTGTAACC
>JAGQQB010000209.1 GCA_020426425.1 Planctomycetaceae bacterium
TCCTTCAACACCATCACCCATGACTGCGGCGTTTAGGTAGATAACTCGGCATGCGTTCGCGACAGCATCCGAAAGTTCGGAAAAACTGTCATCATACCGCAAGGACATCAGTCGGTCATAGACAAGCACTGCTGCATCAGATTCAGGCAACTGCCCATTTTCTGCGATCAACTGCATTATAGGATCGGAACGTGACTTACGCATTGGCGATTCCCCCTTTTGTGGATCCGGTGTCCATGGTGTTGACCGTGGATAACCGTAGAGCTAGTAGTAGCCCGTCTACCGTTAAATGTCCGGTGCTGCTGGGTAAAGATTCTTGAGTTTGATTCTGGCGTCGGCGGTTTGGAATTGCCAGTTGGCTCCCTGTTGTTGCTGGTTTCGAGACTCTTGCCAGGCGGTAATGTGCTCGACCATTTCGGCGGTCGAGTCGAGTAGGTCAGGCTATGCCTGACGCCGGGCTTGAAGTGGGCAGGCGCCCCCGCCACCGTTTTCCGGTGGACAACGTCAATTCAGGTTCCCTTTCGCTACCGCTTAGTCGCAAACGTTTGTGGCGCGAGGGCGCGGAGGTCATTGAGCATGTTTGCAGCAGCCGGGTCGGTCGCCCGGTTGGTCCATTCGTGGGGATCGGTTTCGATGTCGTAGAGTTCTTCGTCGCCGTTGTTGTAGTGGATCAGGCGCCAGCGATCGCCACTAATCGAGTAGCTCCCTGGGTCGGCGAGGGAGGTGAGGGCGTGGTGGGGCCACTGAGCTTGGGGATCGCGGAGCAGTGGCAGCAGGCTTGGTCCGTCGTGACTTGATTCCGCCGGGAGTCCGCACAGTTCCAGCAGGGTGGGGAACAGGCTCAGTAGACTGACGGGCTGTGAACAGTTGGCTGGCGATGTCCCTGCCATCAGACCAGTTGTCCCCGGTGGCACGCGGATGATTAACGGGACGCGCGTGCAGACGCGCCAGCCGGTGAACTTCTGCCAGTGCTGCTTCTCCCCCAGATGCCAGCCATGGTCGGACCAAAGCACGACGATGGTGTTGCCGGCGTGCGGGCTGTTGTCGAGTGCATCGAGCACCTTGCCGAGCATCGTATCGGCGAAGTAGATGGAGGCGAGATACCCCTGGATTCCCTGCTTCCACTGGCCATGTTTCTGAATGTGCGCGAAGTACCGGTTGGGGCCGCGACGCTGGCCTTCCGGCGGGAGATCATCGAGGTCATCTGCCTTGTACCCGGGCGGTAATTCAATGGACTCCAGCGGGAACGGTTCAAAGTACTGCTGCGGGACAAACCACGGCTCATGCGGTCGATAGAGACCACAGGCCAGGAAGAATGGTTGCTCGTGCGGACGCGCCAACTGTCCGGCGATCCACTCGGCCACCAGATGGTCGCCTCCGTATTCGGCATCGGTCGCGTTGAGCGGCCCCCAGTCGGTTTCGATGTACTGCCACTCGCCGCCGCGCGGCAGGCTTAGCGGGCGCTGCTCTGGATAGAGCGTGCGCGGGAAGGGGTTTTCTTTGGCGGCCTCAGGGAAGTAGTCGTCCCAGGATGGGGCATCGATAAAGTAGTGCAGCAGCTTGCCCGAGCCAGCGGAGTGATATCCATGCCGTGAGAACACCTTCGGCATGATTTCGGCATCTGGCAACACCGTGCGCATGTCCTGTCGATTGTCGTACAGACCACTGCGATGGGGCGCCTGTCCGGTGAAGATGGCCGTTCGCGAGGGGTTACACGCAGGGGCTGCGCAGTGTGCATTGCTGAACAGCATCCCAGATGCCGCCAGCCGATCCAGGTTCGGCGTCCGCGCTTGAGGATGCCCGCCCAGGCAACCCGTCCAGTCATTCAGGTCATCCATCGCGATGAACAACACGTTCGGACGCTTCGGTGACTGAGCAGCGGCAGTCGAACCGACGAGGCAGACCACTGTGAACAGGGACAGCAGGCATCGCAACATCGCGTTGCTCCTCCGATGTTTCTTGAGACGACACGCAGCGACAGGGGAAGGGCTGGTTGTGGCATTCATCGCAGCACCAGGGCGCTCCCCTGTTCCATGTCCAGCAGGCGGCGTTTCATGTTCAGGCCCTGTGGCGCAGAGTAACCGCCGAGGTGGCCGCCGGAACCGACGATGCGGTGACAGGGGAGGATGAGTGGGATGGGATTGGTCGACATCACCGTGCCGACGGCCCGGGCGGCACGTGGTCGACCAGCGGCGGCGGCGAGTTCGAGGTAGCTCAGCGTGGTGCCGTATGCAACCTGTTGCAACGCCTGTCGCACTCGGGTTTGAAACGGCGTACCTGGCGGCAGATCAATCGGGACATCGCTGAAACCGACAGGTTCGCCGCTTGCGAACCGATCCAGTCGATCGACGAGATCTGGTCCCCAACTGCTGGCCGAAATTGGTTGAGCTCGATCAGGCAGAGGAGCGATCGCCTCAATCGCGGCTGATCGCGAAGGATGCCCAAACGTCAGCCGTTGAACGCCAGCATCAGAACCGATCATTGCCATCCAGCCGAGGTCGGTTTTGAATGCGGCTTGATACTGCGGCGCGGTCATCTTCAAGCTCCAAGAGAAGTCGGTCACTTCACCGGACACTGTTCGAAAAAATCGTCCCACAGTTTATCGAACAGGCGGCTGAACTGGCGAATCAGGTTGTCGTCGGACGTGACGATGATGTTCTCTTCATTCACTTCTGCAGCGGCGCGCGTCCAATTGTAACTGCCGGTAATCAGCGTTCGTTCATCGAACAAGGCGAACTTGTGATGCATGTGGTGTGGCGAACAGTCAAAGCGAACTTCGGCCCCGGCCTTGCGAATGCGTTCGATGTCCGAGCCGGTGTCGCCCGACTTGTAATCGTCGGTAATGATCCGCAGTTTGATCCCGCGCTCGACCGCTTCAATGAGCGCCTCTGTGAGCAGATCGTCCGTGATCGTGAAGACGCAGACGTCAATGGAAGTTCGCGCCAGATTGATCAACCTCCGCAATCGATGCCGTGGCTCATTGCCGGGACTAAAGAACGCCTCGCTTTCGACCAAAGTCTGCGAGTCATCGACAGCGAGCACTTTGACGGTCTCTTCCAGCCACTCGAGTGTCGCACCGGCCTGCGGCGTACCTTGCAGCGACTCGCGCGCGAGTTCAAACGCCAGATGCCGCAACAGGTGTCGTTCCTGGGGAGTGACGTTCCAGTCATCCAGCAACGATTTCAATGCCCGCCGCTCGCTGCGGGAGAGCTGCTGATCGTCGAGCGTCTCCCGCAGGGCGGAGATCCATTGCAACTGCCGTTCGTTGCGGTCAAGGCTCATTTGCCTGCGAGCACCTTTTCCAGAATCGCTTTCACGTTGGCGCCGCCGAGGCCTTCGACGAACTTCATGATGATCGGCGCGAACTTCGAGATCATGCTGGCATCGAGGCCCAGCTTTTTGAATCCGCCGGCGAGTTCAGCCAGCTGCCCGAGATTTCCCAGTCCGAGTTGGGAAGCCAGGCCGCCGACCATGCCCATCAAACCGCCACCGCCGGTTTCTTCGGTTGGAGCGGCGTCCATCCACGATTGCGCCTGCGGTACGAGGTTGGACACCTGCGCGAATTCTTCCTGGCCAAGCTTCTGTTTGAGCATGTCAAAAATCAGACCAGCGCCCCCCTTGGCCTGGCTTTCGTCCACATTGAGTTGCTCCATGAGCATCTTGATCAAGTCCATGTCCGTGGTCTCCCTTGAGATTTATCGGTGCGCGATGTGCTGATGAGTCAATGCACCGGAGAATGATCGGTCCGCAATGCTGAGTAGAGTCGAGGGGGCGCATGAGTACAAGCGTACAGAGGGGAATTGTTTTCTGACCACGGCAAGCGCCGCGTTCATGCAACCATTAATCTGCAGACAGCTGCTGACTCAACCACTCGATGAGGGACCGCGCGACGTTTGTCTTGGTTCCGCTCCAATGCCCCACTGTCTCCCCACCTGCGGCGATGAACTCGACCGTGTTCGAATCAGAGCCAATCGCTTCTGGGCTGTTGAGCACAATCCAGTCGCAGTTCTTGCGTCGCAACTTTTGCAGAGCGTTCTCGCGGGGGTTCTGCGCTTCGAGTGCAAAGCCAACCACCCAGCGATGATCTTTGCACTGGCCGAGTTCGGCGAGGACGTCGTCGGTTTCGATCATTTCAATCGTCACGGGTCCGCCGACTTTGGACATCTTGCCCTGGATGCGCTCCTTGGGCTTGTAGTCGCACACTGCGGCTGCCGCGATGACGCCGTCGCAGTCTGGGAACAACCGGACTGCTTCTTCACGCATCTGGGCGGTTGTCATCACCGAGTGAAACTCGCATCCAACCGGCGGCGACAGATCGACCGGACCACTGATCAGGACCACTTCCCAGCCCTGCGCCAGTGCTGCTTCCACAATCGCGTACCCCATGCGGCCACTGCTCGCGTTCGAGAGGTAACGAACATCATCGAGATACTCACGGGTCGGACCGGCAGTGACGAGCAACCGCATTAATGGAACTCCAGTTAGGGGGGACGCAGACAGCACAGTCTGCCGCGAGGGTTCGCAGCAAGTCCAGCGTGCGACGTTGTTTTCTGTTGCAGGTCAGGTGTCAGGTGTCAGCGGGCTTGGCGTTGATCATTTCCGGTGCTCTTTGCTCGATTCTCCGCGTGACCAATTCTCGAAAACTTTCCGGAACTGGCTCGCCCTGAGCGTTGGGAGCGAGAATAATCATTCACAGGGAACCGGTTGAGGGACCAGCGGTTCGCAGTGTTCCTTCCTCTTCAACCAATTCATTCCAAATGCCCCGACGCGTTCTCACGGCACTGCCGGTCTACAACGAAGAGTCTCACGTCCTGGAAGTCTTGAACCGGGTGCGGCAGTGGTGTGACGACATTCTGGTTGTGGACGATGGCTCCAGCGACCGCACTCCTTTGCTACTGGCCGAGATGGAAGGGATCCAGACGATCCGGCATGAGCCGAACCAGGGCTACGGTGGGGCATTGCGGTCGGCGTTTAATTACGCGATTGAGCACGACTACGACGTTTTGGTCACGATTGACTGCGATGGCCAGCATGAGCCGCAACTCATCCCGTCACTCGCGGCCGCTGTATTTCCTGACGACGAGGCTCCGCTCGATATCGTTTCCGGCAGCCGCTATCTCAAACAGTTCGCTGGAGACAGTCTGCCGCCGGAAGAACGGCGCAAGATCAATATGGAGGTCAATCGAAAGCTGGAGAAGTGTTTCGGTCTAACGCTCACCGACTCCTTCTGCGGCTTCAAAGCGTATCGCGTCGAGGCGCTCAAGAGGTTCGATATTACCGAACTGGGCTATGCCATGCCGCTGCAACTGTGGGTGCAGGCTGTACGGCATCGGATGCGGATTCGCGAATTCCCTGTGCCGCTCATCTACCTCGATGAAAGCCGTTCCTTCGGCGGCTCGCTCGATGACTCTGCCATTCGCCTGGCGTACTACGAAGAGGTTCTCAAACGTGAGATGGAGAATCAGCACGTCCCGTGTGGATCGGTGTCGTAGTGCGACCGAGGACGGAGGACTGAGAATCGAGGACAACTGTGCCGGGGAGCGCTCGATGATCTTCGTACCCGGCCCTGCCAGCGCCGCAGTGTTGTACCCGCATCACGTCCGCTGCCGTTACCGAAATCGGTAATAACCACATCAACCTGCCCGGAATGCGGCTCCTGTGCTACAACCGCTAGTGGACAGATTCGTCCGCGATTGTTGCCACAGGAGTGAATTGATGCCGACTCTGGACCTCTCCGCTCACGGGATTCATGTCAAGAAGGTGTACCGCAATCTTGCGCCGTCGTCGTTGTACGAAGAGGCGATTCGGCATGAGCCGGGCACCACAATCTCGGACAAAGGCGCGCTGATCGCTTACTCTGGCGAGAAGACTGGTCGTTCGCCCAAGGATAAGCGCGTCGTACAGCATCCCGATTCGACTGGCGAAGTCTGGTGGGGACCGGTCAACTTTCCGCTCGATGAACCGACCTTCATGATCAATCGCGAGCGGGCGATCGATTACCTCAACACGCGGCTGCGGCTGTATGTGGTCGATGGTTACGCCGGTTGGGATCCTGCTCAGCGGATCAAAGTCCGCGTGATCTGTTCGCGGCCATATCATGCGCTGTTCATGTGGAACATGCTGATTCGTCCCACGCAGCAGGAACTGGCCGATTACGGCGAGCCCGATCTGGTGATCTTCAACGCCGGTCGTTTCCCTGCCAACCGGTACACCACCGGCATGACCTCGCGCACCAGCGTCGATCTCAGTCTCGAAAACAAAGAAGTCGTCATCCTGGGGACTGAATACGCCGGGGAAATGAAGAAGGCGGTCTTCACATACATGAACTACTGGATGCCCAAGCAAGGCATTCTGTCGATGCACTGCTCCGCCACTGCTGACCCAGAGACCGGTGATTCAGCAGTGCTGTTTGGCCTGTCAGGAACTGGTAAGACCACTCTTTCTGCCGATCCTCGACGGCACCTCATTGGCGACGACGAACACTGCTGGACCGATACCG
>JAGQQB010000210.1 GCA_020426425.1 Planctomycetaceae bacterium
CGATCATTCAGGTCGTGCGCTGTTTCGAGGACGACGATGTCATTCACGTCGCCGGTGCGGTAAATCCGCTTGCCGATATTGATGTCGTCCGCATGGAACTGCTGCTGGCCGACATGCAGGTGCTGGAGAACGCGCTCCCGAAAGCTCAGCGCGCTGCCCGGACCGGGGACAAAGAAGCCAAGCAGCGCGTCGAGGTGCTCGAAGCCTGCCTGCAACATGTGAACTCGGAACAACCGATTCGGACTCTGGAGCTCGATGCCCCGTCACAGAAAATCGTCCAAGGCTACGGTCTAATGACCGCCAAGCCGATCCTGTTCGTCGCCAACGTCTCGGAAGACGATCTCGACGGCACAGGCCCACTTGTGCAGCAGGTGCGAGAATTCGCAGCGGCGAATGGGGCCGGAGTGGTTGCGGTGTGCGCCAAACTCGAAGCGGAGATTGCGGAGCTTGACGAAGCCGATCGACAGGAGATGCTCGAATCGGTGGGGCTTGCGGAACCGGCCTTGGCGGTGCTCGCCCGTGAAGCGTATCGCACGCTTGGCTTGCAGAGTTACTTCACCGCCGGACCGAAGGAAGTTCGGGCGTGGACCATTCCCATTGGCGCCACCGCTCCGCAGGCGGCCGGCGTGATTCACTCCGACTTCGAACGCGGCTTCATTCGCGTGGAAGTCTTTTCTGTGGACGATCTACAAACCTACAAATCCGAGGTCGCGATCAAACAAGCGGGCAAGCTGCGAGTGGAAGGAAAGGCCTACATCATGCACGATGGCGATGTGTGCCACTTCCTGTTCAACGTGTGATCGGTTGGCGTGGAGTTGGGCGGTCGATCTGCGTCGTCTCGAAGCGGACGGAACCATCCGCCGATAACGATGTCGCTGACACTTTTTCAGATTGCGATCCGTTCACAACCGAGATTTCGGCAGAGGAATTGCTGACCCGTTTCGCGTTCACAACCGGAGTCGACAAACTTGCCTGTGTTACGGGCACCTCGGATGTGTTTTCTGGTTGCTGCGTCTGGGTCGGTTTGCCTGGCGTGGCACGTGACATCAGCTTCGTGACCATGCGTGGCAGCATGCCTTTAATCAGGGTGCGCCAACTCTTCCCCAGTGAACCCCGTTGATAGATCGCGAGCGCCGCATGACGCATCCCGCGCAGACTCGGCCCCGACTGGACGAGTTCATACGCGAGCCAGTCATGGGCATGTGAGAACAGTTGATTGATTTCGCCACGACCTAAGGGCAACAGCTTCCGATGTTCACGCAGTTCGTCCGTCAATGTGCGAAGGTATGAATTCGCGAAGTGAACGGAGTTCTCGCGGTTGGTCACCTGATCACCGTTCCCGACCCGGTAGAGAATTGTGGCGACATCGATGAAGCCAACAGGCCCCAGACGACACGTGGCCAGATGGTATTTGAAGTCTTCTCCACCGCGCCGCATGCTGGTGTCAAACGGCCCCACCTGATCGGCCCAGGACCGACGCAAGACGACCGTTGGTGTATGCACCAGATTGCCGAAGAACATTTTCGGGTATATGTTTCCGACGGACACCCGCACGTGACCATGTTCGGGATCGGCATCACCCAGCTGCCCCATGTCGAATGTCTCGGTGAACAACTCGTCCGCAG
The DNA here is from genome assembly GCA_020426425.1 of Planctomycetaceae bacterium. Lineage (GTDB taxonomy): Bacteria > Planctomycetota > Planctomycetia > Planctomycetales > Planctomycetaceae > JACKHO01. The sequence continues at coordinate 1,626 of JAGQQB010000210.1, forward strand.
AAACTCGCTGGTAGGCTGAGTACATGTGCCGCAGAAAGCCTCGCTGCAGGGAGGTCCCGTCGGGACGAATCGCATCCATGTCGGTCCAGACCATGCCGACATCGGGCCGCTGCTGCAGGAGATGCAGTTGCAGGTTCAGCTTCCACGGAAACCAGACATCATCTGAGTCGAGGAATGCGATGTAGTCGCCGCGCGCTGCCGCGAGCGCCCGATTGCGTGCCGCAGAAACACCACTGTTCTCCTGTCGGAAGATCCGCAGTCGAGCATCGTGTCGGGCAAGTTCCTGCAGGATTTCGAACGAATGATCACGAGATCCGTCGTCCACGACGATGACTTCGAGGTCAATCCACGATTGACACAGCGCGCTGTGGATCGCCTCAGCCAGGAAACGCTCCCGGTTGTAGGTTGGTACAATAACGCTGACGAGTGAGGCCATGTGGATGCTCCAGTCCGGATGGCCTGAATAGGCTTCATAACCGGACCAACGGCAGTCTACTCCTGGAAATCTCTCAACAGTGTATTTGACGTGTGGCGCGCGCAAGGAATTCGACGGGTTCGGTTGAACGTGCGTTCTATTCCAGCCGTGCGGTATGTTGCCGGGATGCAACATCAGTCCTGGGAATATCGCAGGTAGGCGATCGAGTTGCTTGATCAGCGCATGCCCACATGAGCATGCGGAATCGCTACTGCGGATTCGAGGTCTGCGCCCCTTGTTGCATGGCAGTCGCCGTCGTCTTGTCACGCAGATCAGCCTCAAGCCCCGCGCCAGCACGGTTGAGAGCATGTGTCGCAATCACCGCATCTTCGACGGTGCCCCCCATGAGTCCGGTCAGATTGCCCATCTGTGCCGCCCCTTCCGACTCTCCACTGTCCGCAGCGGTGTGGGAACCCCGGTGCGAACTGGAGAGCAACCACAGAAAGAAGCCGACCGAAACCAATCCCAGGAGGAGCTGAGGCCACGTCATTCGTCGACTCCCATATGTTGCGAAGCACCGACCCTCAGGCACCACCAGGAAACCGCCATTGCGTTAATTCCACTCGGCGTCAATTCCACTCGGGATGCTCACACTTGAGTGAAAGCAGTCGGTGAGTTTCTCGCGACTTGCCCAGCACGTCGTCCCACACCGAGTAGGGGTTTTCGGAAAACACCTGACTCGGATCGCCCGGGAGAACCTGCCAGTCCCCGCGGGCAAGCTCCCCTTCCAGTTGCCCCGGAGCCCATCCGGCACAGCCACTATACACGCGATACTTGATATGCATTTCGCCATCGAGTTTCGATTCGACCACCGACTCAAAGACTTCCGCACTACTCCCCATGAACAAACCTGGCAGAACTGGATTCTCCGTTGGGTCGAGATCGGCGGAATTGTGAATCATGAACAGGGCTGATGGTTCGACTGGTCCACCGGTGTAGATCAATTCTCCATCCTCGGGGAGATCGAAATGCCCGCTAAGCCCAGAGGAAAGTGAGACTGAAGATGGCCGGTTGATCACCAGGCCCATTGCCCCTTCCGAGCCATGTTCGACGATCAGCACGACTGAGCGAAAGAAATTCCCATCGCGGAGCTTGGGGCAGGCAATCAGGAAATGGCCACGGAGCGAATTGCTCATCACAACAACTGTCGGAATCAGAAATCAAAAGGACCCTCAAAAAGGGGCGAAGTCATCATACGTCGCGTCTCGCGGCGCGAACAGCCCCGCCCCCCGATGTTTGTTGGCGACCGAGCAAAAAACAGGGTGATCTGTCAATCCGCAGGCGATCCCGCGAACTCACGCAAGTTCAACGTTGTGCGATACGTGCGGGCAAAGCACGCTTGCCAGGCGAGTGGGCTGCTGGCATGAATCGGTGTTGTGAGCAATTGGACGGAAATCGACTTCTTGCCAGTCACCCCCCACCGCTGCAGGCCGTGATCGAGATGCTGTGTGAGTCGCTGTCGCAAATTCAGCGTTTCTCCGGCATACAATCGCTCCGATCGTCCCGCACTGATCACGTAGACCCCGGCCTGATCTGGAACCTGATCTGCTTTGAGTTCAGCGAGCGCGAACGACGCCAGCTTCTTGCGAGGCACACTGAGTACGGCAGACCTGTTACGGGCGATCTTTGATTGCTTCCGCAACTTCAGCGCCGCCCAGCGATACTCCAGCGAACTGAACCCTGGTGCGTGCAAAATGGCGCGTCGATCGAACTCGGCTGCCAAATCTGGATCAACCAGAATTTCATCCAGGCTCCCGGCCAACTGGTCAGTCACCATCGACTGCCACGCCAATTCACTCGCGAACAAATAGGGATCGCAATCAGCCCACGACATGCGCGTCGCCTGATCTGTCGGAACATCGGCCAGCTTCCCTGCCTTCCGCAAGCGGAACAGCAGCGAGTTCCACACGCTGGCACTCCCAACGAGACCCAATCGCTCACAGCCCGCGACGAATTGCTGATTGATCTCAGGATCGACAACAACGCGATCAGCAGAGTAGCCCGCATGCGAGAGTTCGAATGCCGACCGAATGCCGCTTAACGTCAGTTCAAGTTGCGCCTCGGCGTACCGGTCCTCCAACCCCTTCCCCGCAGAGGGGGTGGTGTCGATATTTGTCCGGTTCGTCTTGCGATTCGTTTTGCCTTGAAACGTCTCCGGCGCACTCATCGTTGGTTCCGGATCTCCATGCAGCTGATCGCCGCAACAGACGCTGTCCAGTCGCGACAGACCGTGCTTGACGTATTCATCGGAGAGTTCAAATCCCAGATACCGCCGCCCCAGCTTCCGCGCGACGACCAGCGTTGTCGCGCTTCCGGAGAAGGGGTCCATCACCGTTTCCCCTTCGTGAGAACACAGCCGGATGATGCGTCCCAGTAATTGTTCGGGCATCTGACAGCCATGGAAGCCCGCCCGTTCCTTGAATGTCCCGGCGACGCGTGGGAAGTACCAGGTATCTTCGTCCTGGCCGAATCGCTCAGCGAGATCCTGGGGACGCAGCGTCCAGGTTTGTGATTCGTCGACCGGCGCGGCGACCTCATTCGGGGACCAAGTCCCGGCATCATCCAGCAGTTCCCCCACGACCTCTTGTGGACGAATGATCCAGGTATCGTCGGGCAGACGCCCCTTGGGATTGGCACGCCGATCGTTATACACAAGTTGTCGGGCCGATGGGATGCGGTTTTCGAGTTCATCCAGACGAAAAGTGAATTGCTCTGGATCTTTGACAAAGTAGAACAGGTGGGCATGCGATCGGCTGAATTTCCGCGCACAGTTGACCCCAAACGTGTAGTACCAGATGACCCAGCTGCGGCAGTGAAACCCGACTTCCTGACTGATCAATTTCAACTCGGCGGCGTACTCATCGCCAATCGCAAGCCAGAAGCTGCCATCGGGCCGGAGCGCGCGATGCACCCCGGAGATCCATTGCCGGGACCAGTCGAGATAATCCTGATGCGCCTTGCGATCCTGATACACATCGTATTCGTAGCCGATGTTGAACGGGGGATCGGCGAACGCCAGCTCCACGCTCCCTTCAGGCAGCTGGCTCATCCCGGAAATGCAGTCGCCGGGAACAATCGTATTGAACGGTATCTGAGCCACCATGCGCTCCAACGAGAGAAGCCAAATATCTGAGCAAGCCGCCCTGAACGGCTAGGATGACAGTTTAGCAATCGTATTCCCCATCGTCAGCCATCGGCGAAGCGGTCAGTCCCGCTTGAAGAATCGGCCCAGCACAGACGATACTCGCCGATCCCGCCATGCTTTTGATTCGGACCTCCCTCCATGACCTTTCCCGACGAACCTCTCGATTTGCTGGTCGTCGCACCGCATCCTGATGACGCCGAGATCAGTGTTGCCGGAACGATTCTATTGTCGCTGGCGCAAGGGCAGCGGGTCGGGGTGCTTGAATTGACCGATGGGGAACCGACTCCGCGTGGGACGATTGAGCGGCGTGCGGCAGAGACTGAGGCGGCGACCAGCGTGCTCGGACTGACGTGGCGTGGGCAGCTGGAACTTCCAAATCGTCGGCTGGAAAACGATCTGCACGCGCGTCGGCAACTCGCCAGTGTGTTTCGCCAGACGCGTCCACAAATCATTCTTGCTCCATACTGGGACGACGCCCATCCTGATCACGTCGCCGCGAGCGCGTTGTGCGACGCAGCCCGGTTCTGGTCGAAACTGAGCCGGTCCGACATCCCCGGCGAGCCATACCATCCTCCCCGGATTTACTACTACTGGAGTATCCACCTGCGGATTCACCCGCAACCGAAGTTCGTGCTCGACATCTCCACCCACATGGAACAGAAGCTCGAAGCAATTCGCTGCTACGAGAGCCAACTCGAAGGCCGTAGCGAGGAATTCCCGACACTGCTCGATGACATCCGCGACCGGGCCCGATACTGGGGCTGGACAATTGGAGCCGCCTACGGTGAACCGTTCGGCGGTCGGGAGGAAGTCGCCATCAGCGATCTGCGGCATCTGGGGTGAGATTCGGTCGAGAGGCTAGAGACGAGGGACTAGAGAGTCGCAAGTTGATCATCGATGTACGAACTGCCACGCCCAGATCGGAAGGGCCGTGCTACCCGCTAACTACTTTTCGTTACCCACGCCCTGCCAACATGCCCACTTTCGATGAACTCGTGGCCTCTCGTCGCGCCTGGAACGAGACCGTGCTCAAGCCGTGGTGTCAGTCTGCGTCGAGAAAAGAGTTGCGTCTGGCCGCTCAGGAGTGGCTCGACATCGCTGGTCGAGCAGCGCCGGAGTTTACGTTATGGCCTTGGGCGTGGAGTCGTTTCCCAG
>JAGQQB010000211.1 GCA_020426425.1 Planctomycetaceae bacterium
TTGTTTACTGCAGGCGAGACCGTCAGCGCCGAACCGGCGTTTCGCGCAGTGCTGCAGAAAGAGAATCGCATCTGGGTGCAACGTGAACAGCGTGCGTGGCTGATGCGCTGTGCCTATCGCCGCGACGATCGTTCGACCGCCGCAGCGGAGTTCCTGGAGATCCTGAAAACTGATCCGCAGACCACGCACTGGGCCATGGCGCCACTCATCTGGCATCCGGTTGCGTTGTCACTCGGGCAGCAGGCGCAGGCGAAGTCGTGGCTGGTCAGCAGTGCAGTGGAAACCCAGTTATTGGGAGCGAGTTGGCTGTTGCAGGATCCAATGTACGGCAAGCCTGCGCAGCGCGTGCTCGACGAACTCGCTCGCAATACGAACCCCGTGATTTCACAACTGGCCCGCACGCAGCAGTGGAGGATCGGCTCGTCGGGCAGTGACCTCAACGAGTTAATGCTCGACGGTTGGAAACGCGATCTGGAGCGCTTGCCGGAGCACCTGCGGGCGGGACCGACGATGCTGATCGCGCGCGGCTTTGCGCAATTGCGCGATGATCGACAGGCTGCCGCCGAATACCTGTGGCTGCCCCTGGTGTATGCAGATCACGAACCACTGGCCGCCCGGGCCTGCCTGGAAGCGGCAGAGGCGTTTCGCCGTTCCGGATTGACGCATGAGGCGGAGAATCAGTATCGAGAGGTCCTGGCACGGTATCCTTGGTCGCCCATGGCCAGCGAAGCCCGTTCGCGGCTTAATGCCGCAACGCCCGATGCCAGCGAAACGGAGTTCAACAGGTAGCCCAAGATGCTTGGATTGCTCGCTGCGGAAACACAGATCTTTGTTGATGGTCGCCTCGACCTGCAGGCACTGCTGCGGGCGGGAGGGCCAATTGGCTACGTCATCATCGCGCTCAGCGTCGCCATGGTGGCACTCATTGTGGAGCATCTTCTAAGCATCCGACAGGGCTCACTCATGCCCCGGGCGCTGGTCGAAGAACTGCATCAGAAGCTAACGGCGGGACAAGTGACCGAGGCACAAGCCGCGTGCGCTCAACAGCCGAGCTACATTGCCTACGTCATTTCCGCGGGGCTCAAGGAGACGCCATTCGGCTATGCCGCCGTCGAGAAATCGATGGAAGATGCGTCGACGGAACAGGCGGCGCGGCTGGCGCGAAAGATCGAATACCTCTCGTTGATCGGCGCACTCGCCCCGATGCTCGGGCTGATGGGAACCGTGTGGGGGATGATTCAAGCCTTCGCCGAGTTTTCCGAAAAAGCCAATCCCTTGCCAGCCGACTTCGCCCCGGCCATCTCTGCAGCTCTCGTGACGACGCTGTTTGGACTCTGCGTTGCGGTTCCGGCGCTCGCCGCATACGCGATGTTTCGCAACCGGATCGACGAGTTCGTCGCAGAAACGACACTCACCGCCGAACAGTTGATGCTGCCAGTCAAACGCGCGCTTGGCCAGAGGCAGCGCGCCAAGCCCCGCAGTCCGGAGACCGACGCATGAGAGTGCCACTCCGTTCACGCAGCTATGGGTTGGTCGTCAACATCACGCCGCTGATCGACGTGGTGTTTCTGCTCGTGATTTTCTTTCTCGTCGCCTCGCACTTCGCCCGAACAGAGGCAATGGAACAGGTCGAATTACCGACAGCGACCCAGGTAAGCGAACAGCGTGAACCGCCGCGTCGACTGCTGGTCACCATTCTTCCAGATGGCACCTATCACACCGCTGGCCGAGCAGTTTCGCTCGCAGAACTGGAAGTGATGCTCGCAGAAGGGGTCACCGACGATCCAAACGCTTTCGCCGTTCACATTCGTGGCGATCGCGCGACGCCGTTTGAAGTCGTACAGGAGCTGATGCAAATCTGCCCGAAACACGGCATCACGCAAGTTGGTTTCAAAGTGGTTGAAGCGGGGCGCTAGGGATGCGAATTCCAGCTCAACACCGATCACGTGATCTCGGCTCGATGACGCCGATGATCGACGTCGTCTTCCTGCTGCTGATCTTCTTTGTCGTGAGCGCGGCGGGTCAGCCGCGTGAGGAACTGCTGCCAACGGAATTGCCGCCGGACGGGGCGGTCACTGCCGCGAATCCGGCGGATCGGCCTCCCCAGCAATTGGACATCTGGCTTAAACTCCGGGCCGAGCCGACTGGGACCGTGGTCAATATGAATGGAACCGACTATTCGGACTTATCCTTCCTCAAGCAGCAGCTCAGCACGCTCGCCGAACTCGATCCTACCAATCCGGTCGTGCTCGATGTCGACAACGGCGTTCCGTACGGGGATGTCGTCGACATCTACGACACCTGTACGGCGGCGGGCTTCGAGCGGATCGAATTTGCAATGGAACTCGACGACATCGCAGCAACTGCTCCTGCGCCCTAACTTGGGACGAGCGGAAATAATCCACTGGCAAGGATGCCCATGAACTGGCTCGCCATTCGACATCGACTGGAATACTTCGGCTTTCGTGTGTTCGGCTGCATTCTGTGCATGTTGACCGTGAGACAGACGATTGCCTGCGCCCAGTGGTTTGGCTGGCTGATGACTCGCGTGCTGCCACATGGCAAGACGCGGTATCACGTCGCTTACGACAACATTCAGTCGGCGTTCCCCGGTCAATACTCGCCTGCAGAAACCGATCGACTGATCCGCGACATGTGGGAACATCTGTTTCGCGTGGTTGTGGAGACGATGCAGTTCCCCCGCAAAATAACTCTCGATAACTCGCGAGAGGTTGTCGTTTTTCGCAATCGGAAAAAGGCAGTCAAAGCGCTCTGCTCAGGCCGCCCGGTGTTCGTTCTCGGGGGTCACTTTGGCAATTGGGAAGCCTCGATGGCGACCTTTGGTGTCTTCGATTTTCGGATGGGAGTTGTTGGTCGCGCGCTCGACAACCCTTATTTGCATCGCTGGTTCGAGCAATCACGGCAGGCAACGGGGCACAAGCTGCTGCTCAAGCAAGGGGGCTGGGATGAGATGACTCAGATGCTTCAGGCGGGCGGCAACTTGGGAATCTTGTGCGATCAGGATGCTGGGAGACGAGGCGTGTTTGTCGACTTCTTTGGTCGCCCGGCATCGACGTTCAAATCGATCGCACTGATGGCGATCGAGGCGAAGGCGATCCTGGTTGTCGGATACGGAATTCGGCTGCCGGACGATCTCGACAACGCCCGCTGGACGCAGTTCGAGATTGGTTGCGAAGACATTATCGATCCACTGAATCTGGAGACCGATGACGAAATCCGCGAGATCACCGAGCGCTATACCGCCGCTTTGGAGCGTGCCATTCGGCGTGCGCCCGAACAGTACTTCTGGGTCCATCGCCGCTGGAAGACCGAACCACGGATCAAGAAGTCGCAGCAGCGCGACGCAGCTTGAGTTGAATTATCCAAAGCTTCGCAGTTCTCCGCGAGTTGGACAGACGGTAAGTGAAATCGTTGACGCGGCACCAGTTTGCGATCGCGCCCGCTGCGGGCATCGACAGTAAGACTCCGACACTCAGCACATTTCAACATCCGGGAACAGCCTCTGTTCCAGCACCAGAGCGCGCAGTTTGTCAAGCGCCCGGTACTGAAGTTGCCGGACCCGTTCCTTACTCAGGCCCATCTCTTGCGCGAGAGTCTTGAGTGTCTTCTCTTCGCGTTGTCCTTTGGCCTGAAGAGCGTATCGTGCGGTGATGATCTGCTGTTCGCGTTCGTCGAGACGGTCCGCCAACTGCGCGAGCAATTTCTTGGTTGCCTGAGGATCAAACTCCCGCTCCTCGACGACTTCGCCAGCCAGCGACTCGGCCAGGATTTCCGTAGGCGAATTGACCTCGCGCCCCCGGCGTCGCTGCAACCTTTGGAGCACGCGAAAGTAGTGCCGCTGCACAGCATGCGTGGCGTAAGTACTGAAGCGGAAGCCACGATCGATATCAAACTTGTCGATCGCATTCACCAGAATCAAATTCCCTTCGCTGACGAGTTCATCAAACTCGGTTCGCGAGTTCGAGAACTTCTGCGCCAGCGACGCAACAAGGCGGACATTCGCCTGCACCAACGCACTCCGTGCCTCCTGCGACTTTCGCAGGCACAGATCCAGCTCCTCAATCAGCTTCTTGCGTGGCGACTTTGCACTGAGCCGCGCGCGAAGCACCTGGAATCGGTAGCGATAGTAGTTCATGCAACGAAACAAGAACGTCTCGCCAGCGGGAGTCAGCAGCCGGACATCGCTACCGGTCACCAGGCCGAGCACATCGGCACCTTCTTCAACCGACGAGGCCACCTCGGAGTACATTGACTCCGGTTGGCTGGCAAGCAGGTCATCCTCAACCAGCGACTCGTAATCACGTGAGTGAATATACGAGGGCTCCAAGCGGAGCATTTGGTCCGCCCGTTCGCGGAGAGCGGCACGAGAAGCCGCCGTAGAGTGAGTACGTTTGAGTGTGGACGTCGCCATGGAATGTCTCCTCGAACCTGAAACTCAGATCGGGAGAATACCGTCATCAGGGCCAGCAGTAAACGTTCAAATCGTCCATTTCGTCCAAAAAGTCAGCCAAACGCGACTGTGGCGCCACGTAGATGAACCACAAGCAGTTGAGGATGTGTAACTTACATGATTTTCTTGGCAATTCCGGAGACCTCAACAACTTGATCACCACGGATGCGAATCGTCCACTCTTCGGTCGAATCGTCCGGGAACGACGACACATAGCGTTCAATTGGACAGGAGTTGGCGATGGCGTCAAACGTGATCGCCTTGAGGTCAGGATCCCAGTGCCCAATCAGCAACGAGGTGTTCCCCTGAGAATCGAGAAACGTCAGCGTGTACTGGGAGTTCCGTTGGTCGTAACCCCGATAGATCACCCCCTGCAGCCCGGCACTGGCCAACGCAAACTTGTGCTCCAGGAAGTAGCCCCCCAGCGTCCAGCGACGTGTAGAACGAATCTGCTCGTCGGAATTCGCCAGCGTCGCCGTCCACGTCCCGGCAAACCGCTGGAGCACCTCCAGTTCGGGAACATTCGGGTTCGGCCGTCCGACCGGTTCCTCTCCAGACGTAACAACGCCCGTCAGCAAAAGGCTGACCAACGCAAAACTCAGCAAGCGAATCATGACGACACCTGCGGTTGGATCCCTCTCGCCCGCGCCAACCATTGTCTCACAACCGATCGCGGCGGACCAGCCGAGACGCCGCTTTGGCATGCCTCAGCTGCATTCCATCGATGGCGACATTCTCCCCCAATCTCTGGCTAAGCCCCAGACAAACACGACCACAGCTGACTGTGCCAGGCACGACCGCCGCCCAACGAACGCACTCAGGTAAACGTTGCACCGTTCGCGTGTTTGAGCGCGGAGCGATCAGCGACAGTCTGGGAGCATCGCAGGGTGTCTTCCAGGCATGGGAGCGCTTAAGCTCAGGGCGTCAGCAATGGCTCATCGCCACGTTCCTTCTTCCCCGGAGCCCCTCATGCGTATCGCCCATTGTCAGTTCGAGCCCCGCAGCGGGGAGTTTGATGCGAATCTTGCGCGTGTCGAAGAAGGATTGCAGGCGGCCGACCGGGACCGGGTCGAGATTGTCTCGTTCCCTGAGTGCTTTCTGACCGGCTATCAGGACGATGCCGAGCGTGCCCGGCAGCATGCGTTCTCGCTCGACTCACCCCAGGCGATGCAGGTCCTCGATCTCACCAGTCGCTTCGATGCGACGCTGCTTGTCGGCTTCAATGAGATCCGTGACGACAAACTGTTCAACACGGTGCTCGTCGCCCATCGCGGACATTTGCTGGGCCGGTACAGCAAGTGCGCCGCGTACATGAAGTTCCATACTCAAGGGCGCGAGTTCCCGGTGTTCGAACGGAACACGCGCGATGACGGAGTCGTGAAGTTTGGCGTGATCATCTGTGCCGACGGGGGCTACATTGAGCCAGCACGCATTCTGGCGGTGAAAGGTGCCCGGGTCATTTTCGCACCGCACTACAACTTCATCTCCGCCAGCAATCTGATCGCGCACTTCATGCATGTGCGGGCGGATCACATCGCCAGGGCAGTGGAGAACAGCGTCTACTTCGTGCGGGGAAATAACGTGACTGTCGGTGAGGAACAGTCCATTCGCGGGCACGCAGGGGTCGGCTATGGGGACAGCTATGTGATCGATCCGTTCGGCGAAATCGTCGCCCGCACACAGCGGCATGTGGAACAGATCCTGGTGTGCGACATCGAGCCGAACGCGCAACGCTACAACGACCACAGCTGGGGCGTCGGCAAATCGATCTGGAGCCGGCAGGAGTTCGGCGATGAACTCGACGCCGCGATCCGTGAGGCAACGAAGTAGCTCGCAATGTGGCCGATGCAGACGGCATCGTTACTGCACCTCAAGAATCAACACTCCTTGTTCGTCAATCGTCAATCCTGC
>JAGQQB010000212.1 GCA_020426425.1 Planctomycetaceae bacterium
ACGCGATGGCACGTTGACCGACGATGGCCTCGCCGCGCAGGTGGACCGTATGCTGGCCGACGAAAAGGTCACTCGCTTCATCGATGACTTCCCGCGACAGTGGCTGCAGCTGCATCGGCTCGGCATGTTTCCGCCAGACAACACACTGTATCCCGACTACGACGTCTGGCTCGAAGCGAGCATGCAGCAGGAGGCGGTCCGCTACTTCCGTGAGGTCTTTGACAACAACCTGTCGATCGATCAGTTCCTTGCTTCGGACTGGACGATGGCCAATCCTCGGTTGTGCGAGTTTTACGGATTGCCAGAACCAGCGAAGTCCGGCTTTCACAAAGTCTCGCTGCAACCGGAGGATCATCGTGGTGGACTGCTGACGATGGGCGCCGTACTCGGTCTCACGTCCGATGGAACGCGGCATCGTCCGGTCCACCGTGGCGTCTGGGTGAGTGAGGCGATCTTTGGGACCACGCCTCCGCCTCCTCCGGCGAATGTCGATCCCATCGAACCGAACCCGCCCATGAGTCCCAAGGCGACCATTCGCCAGAAACTCGAAGCCCATGCCCATAACGCAAGTTGTGCCGCGTGCCATCGCGGGATCGATCCGCTCGGGTTCGCATTCGATCAATATGACGCCATCGGTCAGTGGCGAACGCGCGAGCGGGTAGAGTCCGGAACCGGTGAAGACCCACTCGTCGACCCCAGTGGCGTCTTCCCTGATGGACGGTCATACGCCGATGCAGAACAATTCAAGCGGTTACTCCTCGATGATCGCGACCGCTTCTTGCACGCGTTTGTCGAACATCTGTGTACCTACGGCTTGCGACGGGTGTTGACGGTGGACGATCGTGAAGCAGTCCAGGCGATCGTCGAACAGTCACGACAACAGGAGTACCGACTCAAGGACATTGTCCGGGCGGTCGCTCTGTCCGATCTGTTCCGTCGGCGATAAATCGTTGATACTCCCGCAGACCCCATTTCACAACTTTTGGTAACCCGACGCGTCAGCGAGGGATTTCATGAATCGCCATGACGTACCATCCCTCGCTAACGCTTCGGGTTACCAGTGATCCAGAATTCTGCCCTACTGATTCCCAAACGAGAACAATCCAATGATGAAGTCCTGGATGCTCAATCGCCGGCATGTGTTGCGGGGACTGGGGAGCGCGATCGCGTTACCGTTTCTGAATTGCATGCGTCTCGCCAGTGCTGCTGAGCCGCTGCCGGTTCGTCGCAGTGCGTTCATCTACATTCCCAACGGGGTCAACACGCTGGACTATCAAATCACGGCATCGGGGACGGACTACGCGTTCTCGCGGTCACTTTCGCCACTGGAGAAGCATCGTGCGGTGATTACGCCGATTAGCGGTCTGCATCATCCTGGCGGCCTGGGTCACCACCACAATTGCCAGAAGATCTGGCTCACTGGTGGCAAGTTGGGTCCGTCGGACCGCAACACAATCTCGGTCGATCAGAAAATGGCCGAGGTCACGTCAACCTATACTCGTTTCCACTCGTTGGAGATCGCCAACAAAGGAGATTCGCTTGCCTGGACAGCCGATGGCATTCGCCTGCCCGGCATGAGCCGCTGCAGCGAGATCTTCGCCCATCTATTCGAAGAACCGAAGGATGGAACTGCGGCTCAACGTCGATCGCTGCGGCGCAAAGGAAGCATTCTTGATGCGAATCTGGAAGAGATCCGCTCGATCGAGCTAGACCTTGGGACAGAGGATAAAGGTCGGCTCAATCAATACTTCACCGCCGTACGCGAAACGGAGATCCGCACGCGACAGGCAGATGCCTGGCTGGACGTCCCGCGTCCCAAGATCGCCGACGCTGATCGGCAGAGGGGCAATCGCGATGTGCCTCAGACACAGGCAGGTGATTACTTCCGCACGGTCTACGATCTCATGGTGCTCGCGTTTCAGACCGATGCGACCAGGGTGGTCACTTTCAGCAGTGGTCTCGAAGGCCAGGGTCTGGCGATTCCAGAACTTGGGATTTCACAGTCGCGGCACGAACTCAGTCACCACAATGGCGACCCCGGCCACATGGAGAAGCTGACGCAAAGCGACACCTTCAGCGTAGAACAATTCAGCTACTTCCTGTCGCGACTGGCGGAAACGCCCGATGCCGATGGCCGTCCGCTGCTCGACACGACCATGTCGCTGTTCGGCAGCGGCATGGCATACGGTCACAGTCACGGGAATGCCAACCTGCCGCTCGTACTCGCTGGTGGGACAGGCTGCGGCCTGAAGCATGGTCGACATCTCGACCTGAACGAAGGACATTTCGATGGCTATCACCTGGACGATCCTGGCCAACATTATCGCCTTTGCAGTCGACCGGCGAACGAGTCGGCCCACTTGAGCAATCTGCTGCTGACGATGGCGCAGAAAATGGGGGTCGAGACAGCCCAGTTTGGCGACAGCAATGGGGAACTGGATCTCGCATGACATCTCTGCTCTTCTCTCGTTCGACACCGATTCCTGAGTCGCACACTTGCACTCGCTGCTGCTTGTGGATCGCGATGTTCTGGTGCGCATTCTCGACAATCGCGCCCAGTCCGGCGACTGCCGAAGACCCCTTCCGTCCGGAGCCAGGCAAGTTTCCGCCGCTGGAACAGTCCAAGGCGTATCGCGGGGAACTGGTGTTTGTTGACCACGTCAACCGGCGCGGCAGTTTGCGGTTGCATGTCGATGGACACTATCAGGAAGGACGCCTGCATCACTTCGCCATGCTCCCGTACGGCGTCGTCCGGTACCACGGTGCACCAGCTGATCTGCGCGACATCCCCATCGGCACGATCCTGTATGGCCGGTTCTATTTGCCACCTGATCCAACAACCTCATCCGTTCCAAATGTAAACGGCGGGCAGATCACTGCGCCGCCGGAAACGCATGCCATCCTATTAGAAGATGGCCCCAGCCTCTGCCTGCGGGAAGGCAAGTCCTGGACACTGCAGGAAGCGAAACTCAGTGGTATCGAAGGGACACTCAACGCACAACTGGAACGCAAAGACGAAGGCGATGGACTCGGTGGCAAGCATGAGTTAACGATCGATCGGTCCACTCGAATTTGGCGTGGACGCGAATCACTCGGCCTCGATGATCTCGTGGCCGAGAGGGTCTGGAACGCTCAGGTAGGAACGCCACTTAACAATCAAGCCGTCCAGATGGCCCTCGGTTGGCATCCGCGCTATCTGTACCAGCAGTTTCATGTCGCGGACATCTGGCTCGACGAGGCGGCGCTGCAGGTGGCGATTGAACGACAACGTCAACGGCATATCCGCCACATCCGCACGCGCTGGATGCCGGCACAGGTCGATATGATCGAGTACGGCAAATTTGGACAGGCGACCATCAAGGCCACTCTGTACGGCGGCATGGACGCCTCATTGTATGCCGACTTCAAGCCAGGCATCGGGGGCAAGATGGCCGCAGCCGAAGAGACCCTCCGTACGTGGTGGCCGGATCATGACGGCATGGATGGCCGGATTGTTGGCGTGGAACAGATCTCCGAGGACCCGCCGCTGGGCAGCAGCGGCATTCAGGTAACCTTCGAGGTCCCGCTGATCCTGGAGGGCTTCCGCCCCGGTCGCATCGTCCGCATTCGCCCGCAGAACTGGCCCAACGTGAAACCGCCGGTGGAGGAACGTGTCCGGGGGTTCGAAGACCGCTGGCCCAGTCCGGACATCTTCGGCGATTGACCACGGTCCAGTCCCAGATAAGATGTGTATGGTTATTGGCTGAAGGTGATCGGCAAACTCCACGCCATCCACATCCTCTGTGACCAACGGGTTGGGCGAGGCTTGAGTGGAATCGGGTTTTCCTCAGAAGTTGCGGAAAAACTGTCGATAACAGGGAGGATCACCTGCACGTTAGGACAGGAGATTCATTCACATTGTCAAGCGCGGTCGGCCAGGCACCGCAACCTGCCTCAAGGCCAGATCATAATGCAGCCGCACGCTGAGTCCCCTCCCTCAGTCCGCCAAGAACAAACTGCGAGAACCCATCGGCAATTCTGCGATCGGTTCCAAGCCGCACTCCTGGAAATGCCGATGTTTGCGCGGTCGCGCTGGGAACGACTCGTGGCCCAAATCGTCCCCCTGCTCACAGGTTGGACCGCATCTGCCGCAGAATCTGCCGAATCGACGGTGGTCGACCGCCTCACGCTCTGGGAACGGTTTCTGGTCCATCGACCGCGTGAGCAGCGACAAATGACGTTTTCCGTGGCTCTGCGTAATCGAAGCGTCATTCCGCGCACCTATGCTCCACTGGCGCTCTCAACCATCCTCACGCAGATTGTCGCCTGTCGTGGACAGTGGGAGAATCAACCCCTCGATGTCGAAGTCGGCTGTTGTCGTCGCCCAGTGCTGCTGGATCCCCGAGATCAGGTGCGCACTCAAATTGGCGTCGCCGTGATCGACGACCAAGGCTGCACCCGGTACTGCAAGATTGATCCGGCTGCTCTGACCAGGCTCTCCGACTCCGATCAGATCTTGTCACTCCAGGCCCGACTGGCCCGCGCGACACAGGAGCCACACCGAGTATCTATTGTGGTCGATGAACGTCCGCAACTGGCAGAGTGCTTCAACGGCACCTACGCGGAGTTCCCCGGCGCCTGGCTGCGTGTCGCGCCCGATGCTGTCACCGGCGGTCTGCTGATGACGGCTGATCATCTGGTGCTCGATGGTGCCCTGTTTCAGGATCTGCTGCTGCGGACCGCTGTCCACTGCTGCACTACCGGCGCGGCGGCACCGTTCACCGTACCACACTCGCCCGGCGTCCCCGTCAGACATAGTCGACACATCAGCTTCCCGCGCACTCAGACACTCTGCGCCACATTGCGACAGGTGATCAGTTCCCTGGAGCTGCAGGGCATGCGGCTCAGCCAGGGACACGAGAACATCCTGCTGGCAACCATCCCCACGCAAAGCGGTAACGAGCCATCCCTCTATGCACACCATCGCCGACGCATTCTGCCGCTGCTGCTGAACCTGCAGAATCTCGACTGTTGCGATGACATGCGGCAGCGCATTGCTCAACTGAACGAGCGCGGGACACATTCACTCAGCGCGGTGCTCTGGGAGAGATTGTACAGTGGCCAGCTTCCGGACTGGGTGATTCACTACTTTGAGAAGCTCGCTCTTCGCATTCCGCTGCAACGCACAGCGCGGTATTTGTCCGGCTCGGCATTGCTGAGCTGCCTCCCGCCCGCCTCAGTTCCGGGCCTTTGTGCCAGCGAGATTTCGCACCTGGCCGCCCACACCATGACCCCACCCGCCGGTGGGCCGACCATTACCATGATGCAAGTGCCCGATCGCCAGTCGGCCCAGCCCCATGTCTACTTGACTGTCACCGGCAGCGGTCGCTGGAACCATCCCGGTCGCCTGGAAAGGTTGCAGCAGTCCATCGCTGAGCAGCTGTCCCTGGAACCAACCGGGCACATCCTCCCGCCGCCTGTCCAGTCCCCAACTCGCATCAAGCAGCCCGCATAGACGAGGATATTCTTGGCAGATTGTGAAGTTGTTGCGTTCATCTTGAGGAAGTTTGTTGTGGGAGGTTGCTACCCACCGGGAGGTTCTTCCCCATCGGACTCTTGCCAATCAATCACATTTCTTTGTTCGTCAGAGAGACCAAGGACATCGGCTTGTTCACGAGTTAGTTTCACTCCCTGCATTCCTGCATCTGTGAAGTCACAGGAATTGAAGGTGGACACGCGAAGGTCGGCGTTCTTGAGGTTCGTTCTGACAAACTTGACACCGTTGTAGAGGGAAGCTCGCAGATCGCTTCCAGATAGATCGGCGTCCTCAAAACTGACTTTATTGAAGTCGTTCCAACATAAACTGGATTCCGATAGGTCGGTATTCTTGAACGAAAGTGGCCCAATCTCTGATCTACCAAAAAACGCCCGTGGGAGTGTGAGGTTCTCCAAATCACCTTCTCCAACAAAGGTGCGGAAGAAAGAGACTCCAAGCGGTTCTTCATCGTCGCTTTGGGGAAGGTGATCGGGCATAGGTGGAATTGTTCCTTCCACTCCTGCATCCGGGTATCCGAGTTGTTGCAGCAAGCGACACGACTCTTCATAAGAGAGGCGGCTGGCTCGTTCGTCAGAACTCATGTCTTTTACCTCTTTACTCTCCAATGACTTTGACCAAGACACGCTTGTCCCGACGGCCATCAAACTCACCGTAGAAGATTTGTTCCCAAGGCCCAAAGTCCAACTTCCCATTGGTGATGGCGACGACCACCTCCCGGCCCATGATTTGCCGTTTCATGTGGGCGTCGGCGTTGTCCTCGCCAGTGCGGTTGTGGGCGTATCGCTGGGGAGAGGCGTCAAAGGGTGCGAGACCTTCCAGCCATTGTTTGTAGTCGGCATGCAGGC
>JAGQQB010000213.1 GCA_020426425.1 Planctomycetaceae bacterium
CAAAGGTCACGGTCGGCGAGGAAGTCACCGGCGAGATCGGTTTTGGCCTGCTCGTGTTGCTGGGCGTGGCCGAAAGCGATACCGACGGCGACTTGAATTGGCTGGTCAACAAAGTCTGCGGTCTGCGGATTTTTGAAGACGAAACCGGCAAGATGAATCGATCGGTGGAAGAAGTCGGCGGATCGCTACTGGTCGTCAGCCAGTTCACCTTATACGGAGACTGCCGCAAAGGCCGTCGCCCAAGTTTTGTGGAAGCCGCGCGACCCGAGATCGCCGAGGCGCGTTACGTAGAGTTCTGCACCCAATGCCGTCAGCGTGGCCTCACGGTCGCGACTGGTCGATTCCGTGCCGAGATGGCGGTCGAACTCGTGAACGATGGGCCGGTGACGGTGATCGTCGATAGTCAGCAATAGGCTTCGGCGAACGGGGCGTCTCTGATGCAACGTGGTCTCATCCAGCGATGGGAACCGATGTCACCAACAGCACACCACCAACACTCGAAGCGTCGGGAACACCCCGGTTTCGACACAACCGGAGGGAGCCGACCGACTCTTACGCAGGATCCTTGCGGCGTCTGGAAGTGATACGGTAACCTCCAGCTTCACACATTACCTTGCGGGACAGCTTGGGAATTCTCCCTATGTGGTATACAGCGTGGCTTAAGTCGCTTATTTCCTCACAGCCAACGCGTCGGGCACAGCAGCGATTGATCGCTCGCTCAGAGAACCTGGAAGTCCGCACGTTGCTGTCCAATTTCCTGGTGACCAATCTCAACGACGCCGGTGCCGGGAGCTTACGGGATGCTCTCGCGCAGTCTCGTGACGATATCAATCCTGATGCAGACGTGATTACGTTCCAAAGCGGACTGACCGGCAGCATTTCACTGGCGACCGCGTCGCCGCTCCAGGTGCAAAGTGATGTCACCATCATTGGTCCTGGCGAGTCCAATCTCACGATCACTGCCCCTCTCTCGCGATTGATGGACGTGACAGTCCTCAGTACGGTTGCAATCTCGGGAATCACCTTCGCAGACGTGGCATGGTCATCTGGTAACGGCGGAGCAATATTTAACACCGGTAATCTGACGCTAACCAATGTCACCTTCTCCAACAACACAGTCAGGAACCAAGGGTCCGCGCTGTACAATTCCGGCACGGCTGTGCTGCAGAATGTTACACTGGACGGCAACGGCCAGACAGACGTTGGCTTCGATGGCCCAGCCGGTGCCGGCGCGATTTTCAATGCAGCCGCTGCCACATTAGAGATGCATGATTCGTTCGTGATCAGCAACCTGGGGAGATCAGAGGGCGCGATCGGCGGGATCGACAACCGGGGCATGGCCACCATCACCAACACACTGTTTGTAGGCAATGAATCGAATACGTTCGGCCCGGGCGGCGGCGCGATCTCGATCAACACTGGAGCAACAGCGGACATCATTGGTTGCAGCTTCATCAACAATGATGGGGGCGGCGATATCGCAATTTCGCCCGGTGGTTACGCCTATATCAGCGGCGCAGCTTTCCAGAACTCACTTGCCAACCGTCAAGGCATCGTGAATATGGGAGAGGTTGAAGTCGTGGACAGTGAGTTCGCGTTCGTCCCGATCGGACTGCAGAACCATGGCTCAGCGATCGTCGAGTCCAGCCTGTTCCAGTTTGTGGAGCGAGGAATTGTCGCCCAGGAATCGCCCCTGCTGGGAGCGTCGTTCGTCTCGACACATATCAGCAACTCCACCTTCTATCAAGCAAACGATGTCGCGATCTACTCGGAGGGTTCGCTGTCTGGTGGCGGCAGCGAGTTCACCGTTGTGAATTCGACCATCGCCAGCAGTAACCTCGGCATTCGGGCGCTGGGGGACGGTGTGATCGATGCATTCATGCTCTTCAACAGCATTGTGATCGACAATGCCACCGAACTCGACTTCGGGCCATTCCTGACCAACACCGACATTCAGGCCAATATCATCGGCGATCCTGCTTCAGCGGCTGGATTGACGAGTGCTGGGGGTAACATCGTCGGGGCCACGTTCTTTGATGTCCTGGAGCCGCTGGCGGACAACGGCGGGCCAACCCAGACCTTCGCACTCGCGGCAGACAGTCCCGCCGCCAACAGCGGTCGCAATTCCCTGGCCCTCGACTCGTTGGGTGACCCGCTGACGGCAGATCAGCGCGGCATGCAGCGCATCGTGGGCGGCGCGGTGGATCGTGGCGCGTTCGAGTCGGACGTCATTCCTGCGGTACAACCAGACGATGTCGTCGTTTTCGATCCGACATCGGGACGTTGGCGGTCGGGAATGGTGGTTGGCGGTGAAGTCGTCTGGACTCTCGGGGCACGGTGGAGCCCCGCTGGTGAATGGAAGACCTTCACTGGTGACGTGAACGGCGATGGCCTGGTCGATGGGATCGGGATCAATAACCTCAATCAGGTGCGTGCGGCGATCAACGATGGAACCGGTCGGCTCATTGATACACCAGTCGGTGGGCTCGATCCTACGCTGACGTTTATGCATGTGATGGTGGGCGACTACGACGGCAACGGGACGACTGATCTCGTCGGCATGAATCAGAACGGCAACTGGTTCAGCAAGCAGTGGAATGGGACTCAGTTTGTTACCGGATTCTACGGCCGCTACGACCCCAATCAGTGGCACTCGTTCCACACCGGCGATTTCAACAACGATGGCGTCGATGACATTATCGGCTTTAAGAATGCCACCGGCCCCGAGCGGACCGGTTCGGTCTTCTTCTATGGGATCTCCAATCCCATTCCTGGCGTGGGTCGTCGGTTCTCCGGTCGCTTCGCGGGTGGTTTCGGAACCACAATTGAAGCCGGTGGCTGGCATGACCTCACCGTCGGGGACTTCAACGGCGATGGGCGTGATGACATCGTCGCTCAGCAATCCACCGGACGGCTGTGGTACGCCACCAGCACTGGCGGTATTAGCGGCGGCAATATTGGTGCCCGGTTCCTGGAACTCTCTGCCGGTGCCCGACTGCTGCCGACCATTTGGGATAACGCATTCACTGTCGGTGACTTTAACAACGATGGACTGGATGACATCGTGACGATCGCTGGCGGCGATGCGACGGCTCCTTATGCGAACTCGATTGTTGTTGGCCTGTCGCAACCAGCAAGCACGGGACCTGCCATCCTGATGATGCAAGCCAGCATCTGGGGCAACTTGGGTTCTGGTAATGGCTGGGTGGTCAAGCCACTGGTGGGTGACTTCAATGGCGATGGCGAGGACGATCTGGCGACTTTCGACACCACCAGCCAGGAAGCATACGCCGCCATCTCAGACGGTACGGCCTTCTCCCTCATCGTTGCCGTTGGCCCCATTCCGGGCGAGCAGATCTCCAGCCTCCTCGAAGGTGGTGTGGGATCACTGCTCCCGGCGATGTAAATCCCCCCACCTCGGCGGCCCACGGAACACTGGTCTGTTGGATGCTCCTGCGGCAGTGGGCGTAGGTGTCGCACACTGATAACTTCCCACACGACCACAGCCCACCGTCATTCGATGACGGTGGGCTGTGGCGATCTTCACAGGGTGCGAGCGAAGCTCAAGCAACCTTCTTCTGGCGGTTTGAACCCGGGCCCCCACGAGGTGGGTAGCCATACTCGCGGAGCTTGCCTGAGAGGGTGCGAATGCCGATCTTCAGAGCCTTGGCGGTCAGTTCCCGATTGCCGCCGAAGCGATTGAACGTGGCTTCGATCAGCTTGCGTTCCATTTCCCGCAACGTCAGGCCGGGGTCTTCGGCATCGTTCTCGGTCGCTTCCAGCCACGGTTCGAGATCGGCGGCATTGACGAGTTCACTCGTCGCGGCGATGGAACAGCAGCGAGAGATCACGTTCTCAACTTCCCGAACGTTGCCGGTCCACGGATGGTTTCGCAGTCGGTCGAGGGCATCTTCGGTCAACCGACGGATCGGCTGACCTTCCCGGACCGCACACTGCTGGAGGAAGTACTCCGTCAGCACCGGCAAGTCTTCCATGCGATCACGTAACGGACGAATGCCGATCGAGGTCTTCGCGAGGACTTCATAGAGACGACGATCGAACTTACCTTCCGCGACCAGCTTGGCCAGATCAGCACATGAGGTCGCCACAATCCGGGCTTCCAGCGGAGCGTAGCTGCCGCCATGTTTGAACGCGTTATTGAAGATGATGCTCGCCAGTTCCTGCTGCAGCGGAGCGGCAAGTAGATCGACATCTTCGAACACCAGCGTCCCGCCAGCGGCACTAGACAAACGTCCTGGCGTTTCCGCGTCGCCGTACAGTTCATGCTCGACGGCACCAGCGGTGAGCAGTCCACAACGGACCGCCAGGAACGGCAGACCTGGTCCAGATCGCGTCAGATGCACGGCTCGGGCGACTTCGCTCTTGCCGCTGCCAGGTTCGCCATGGATGAGCACCGGTTGGTTGTGCTCGGCGACGGTCTGAATGTCGTTTCGCAGCTTCCGAGTCGCATCGCTCACGCCGACCAGCCCGTCAAACATCCGACCTTCCAGACGCTGCTTGAGCTGAATGTTCTCGGCGATCAATTGAGCACGGCCGACGGCGGCAAACAGCGAGCGGCCAATTCGTTCTGGTGTCAGCGGTGGATCGACAATCTCACAGCTCACACTGCGCGGCGGCAGCATGCGTTGGCCGATCGATGGCAGAATGATGAACTGCGTCGCTCGGTCAGCCCGTCGCACTGCGGCTTCGAGATTCTCGATCGCCTGTGTCGATTCTGGCTCATCGATCACGGCGGCGGCGTACTCACCGTGGACCAATGCATCCTGCAACTCACTGAGCGTGGACACGGCCTGGGCTTCGTACCCGTTGCGACGAATCGCATTGAGCAGATGTTCCTGCGCTTTAACATCGCGAGCACAGGCAAGGACTCGTCCGGTGGGGCGAATCGTAGCGGGGGGTGATGTGATCATGGGCTGTGAGGATGGGCCCCACGGAACAGTTGCCTGCGGCACACAATTCGCATTGATCAACCAAGGTAGCGCAAGCGACGACGGTTGGACGAAGGGGCCTTGCAGGAACAGCAAAGGCACACTTCCACACGGCAGTAATCTCCAGACCGAACGGTCGTGAAGGCTGCATGGTGCAAACGATCAAGTTGTGAGCAGGAGGTAACGATCCGCGAGGTGCGGATGAGGGGAGGAGTTGGAAAGGGAAGGGAGGGGAGAGACTTGAAAGGTGAGGCGGATTGATATCGGCGGACGCCGCCGAAGGTCAACGTGTTTTGAAAGTTTTTCTGCAAAAACGACCGGTTGTTTGTAACTCTGACAACGACCGGCCCCGGCAGTCACTTCCGGTTGGTGAATCTCTGCGGCAGCCCTCGCCGGATTCATCTCGCTTCGCGCAGCCAAATTCGCTATTCCTGCCGCTCGTTTCACTGCGGCCCGCTGCGGGCTTTCGACTGCGACCGATCATTGATGTTCCCATTTCAACGGACGGACAAGGATGTCTGCCAGTACTCACCTCTCCAGTCACGACAGCTTTGTCCACGCGCTCGGTCGCGCTGTAATGGACACAATCACTCTCGCAGGTGACATCACGCTGTTTGCGCTGCAGATGTTCCGCTGGCTGCTCGTCCGCTGGCCACGAGGCAACACGCTCTGGCCAGTGATGTATCAGATCGGTGTGCTGAGCGTGCCGGTGATTCTGATCACTGGCGGCTTTATCGGCATGGTGCTCGCCGTACAGGCATACGAACAGTTCGCGCTGATGCATATGGAGAACCAGCTCGGGACCGTGGTCAACGTCACGCTGCTCAAAGAACTTGGTCCAGTGCTCGCGGCGGTGATGCTCGCCGGTCGCGTTGGCAGTTCGATGGCGGCGGAACTGGGCACCATGCGCGTCACCGAACAGATTGATGCCCTCACTGCGTTGGGCGCGAACCCGATCGCGCATCTCGTGGTTCCCCGCTTCCTCGCCTGCTTTCTATTGATTCCGATGCTGACCATCTTCGCCGATGGCATTGGCGTCGCGTCCGGCTGGTGGTTCAGCACGCAGGTGATGGGGGTTGAGAGTTTCCACTATTGGCAACATTCAACGAACTTCGTCAATGCGTACGACTTCTGGAGCGGGATTCTCAAGAGTGTCTTCTTCGGGGCCACGATCGCCATCCTCTCCTGCCATCGTGGCTTTCACAGTCGCGCTGGTGCGGAAGGAGTCGGCCGCGCGGCAACCGAAGCCTTCGTTTACTCCTTCGTCGTCATCCTGATGCTCGACTTCCTGCTCGGCTTCCTGCTGATGGAATCCTACAACCTCATCTGGCCCTCAAACGTCGGGTTGATGTGAGGGAGAGTCGAGAGCGAGGAGTCCAGAGTCGAGAGCAGGTAGTCCAGAGCTTTGTACGTGCCACCGC
>JAGQQB010000214.1 GCA_020426425.1 Planctomycetaceae bacterium
CCGCAGTCCAGCAGCAATCGTGTGTGCATTGGGGAACAGCGGTGCATGATCGGCTCCTTCTGTGAACGCCTTCACGATAGGCGCACAGCCTTCCGCCTGCACGGCGACCATCCGTGGACGACGCGAGCCGATCCAGCCAAGCGCCTCCATTTCATCGAACGCCTTCCACATCCCAATGAGTCCAGTCCCGCCGCCTGTCGGATAGAAGATGACATCGGGCAACGTGAACTCGCCGACATTGGAGGCCGCCTCGAAATCGAAAGGCAGCTCGTACCCCATCGTCTTCTTGCCTTCCACGCGAAAGGGTTCTTTGAGCGTGGAGAGATCGAACCAGCCGAAACGTTCACAGCCTTGTCGTACCAGTTTGCCGCAATCGCTGATCAAGCCGTTCACGAGAAACACTTTCGCCCCTCCGACCACCGATTCGATGATGTTCGCTGGAGGCGTGTCTTCCGGCATGAACAGATAGCATTCCATTCCCGCCCGAGCGGCGTAGTAGGTGGCCGCACCCGCTGCGTTCCCGGCAGATGGCAAGGCCACGACCTGAGCCCCCAGTGCTTTCGCCCGTGTTACCGCCGCCGACATTCCGCGCGCCTTGAAGCTGCCGGTCGGGTTGAACGACTCATCTTTGATGAATAAGTGCGGATAGTCGGTGAAGGGGCCACGTTGTTCGCAGGGGAGCAGTGGGGTGAGTCCTTCCCCCAGGGTGACCGCATCGGCGGGATTGGCAACCGGCATCACCTCCCAGAACTTCCACATGGACCGAATAGTCCGCTGGCGCACATTGTCCGCGGTAAATTGATTCCGCAGGCTGGTCAGGTCGTACTCGGCAAGTAAGGGTTTGCCGGTGGGGCCGAGGTTTTGTAACTGGTCAATCGCGAACTCAGTGCCAGTTTGTGAACAGCGCAGTCTCTGGTGCATGCTAACGTTTCCAGTATTGCAAGATGCGTGAAGGCAGAATCGTCCGGGCAAAGAAGTTAACAGCTTTGGCCAGAGTTCGCATCTTTCCGTTCTGTCGTTGTGTTGACGGCGAACGGACTTGGCAGGCATCGTGCAGGTCGATCATAATCCGGTTTGGATGGATCCAAGGATTCGACCTGTTCTCATCCTGTCGGGGCCTGCCATGTCACAGCCGCATTCGCAAAAGTCAAAGGATCAACAGGCTCTTTCCGAGACCGTGATTGGCGGTCCGGACGGAGCGGGTCTTGGCGAGACTCAGATCCTTCCCCCTTCCCCCTCAAAACCAGTGTCGAGGAGACAAGGCATGTCGGGAAATCCGTCAGGAGACAAAAAGACGGTTACGCTCGGTGACTTCGAACTTCGCAAGAAGCTGGGGCAGGGGGGTATGGGGACTGTGTACCTCGGCCACCAGATCAGTCTGGACCGGGATTGCGCGGTCAAGGTTCTCTCGAAAGAACTTGCCTCGAAGTCCGCGTTCGTGGACCGATTCGTGCGTGAAGCGCGATCGATGGCCAAGATCGACCACCCCAATGTGGTCAGTTGCTACGCTGTCGGGACCGATAAGGGGCATCACTACGTCGCCATGGAACTCATGGACGGCAAGAGCATGCAGGACTGGCTTGACCACCAGGGCAAGCTGAGCGTTGCCGATGCCGTGCTCGTGACCATGGTCGCTGCCGAAGCGCTGCATTACGCCCACGAACTCAACATTGTGCATCGCGACATCAAGCCGGATAACCTGCTCGTGACGCGCAAAGGGGTCGTCAAGGTGTCCGACATGGGGTTGGCCAAGGCGATTGACGATGAAGACATGTCGCTTACGCAGAGCGGGACCGGCCTGGGAACGCCACACTACATGCCGCCCGAACAAGCGCGGAACGCCAAGCATGTCGACCGCCGCTGCGACATTTATGCGCTCGGTTGCACATTGTACCACTTTGTCACCGGGGCCTTGCCGTTCGCCGGGGAATCAGTCGTCGAACTCATCACCAATAAAGAGAAGGGGAAGTTCAAGCCGGCGCATCAGCTCAACAGCGAGGTTCCAGAAAAGCTGAGCTTGATGATCGACAAGGCGATGGCCAAGGATCCGAAGCACCGCTATCAGACCTGCGCGGACTTTGTTCGCGATCTGGAAGGACTCGGCGTCGCGGGTGAGGCACTCAGCTTTGTTGATGAAAGTATTCGCGTACCTGTGCGGCGCAGTGGTGGAGCGGCGACCATTGCGGCTGGCGCGAAGACGATGGGGAGCATGCCCGCCGCCAGTGCCAAGACCAATCCCAGCATGGCCGCTCGGCCGGCGGCGCCAGTGAAGACATCCGCGAGTTCCATGAGCGCCATCAACGATGGCACCTGGTACGTCCGCTACACCTCGGGCGATGGTCGCGTGAAGGTCGGCAAGATGTCCCAGATTCAGATCGTTGCCGGAATGAAGGGGGACAAGTTCAACTCGCAGACGCAGGCGGCGGTGAATCCCAAGGGGCCGTTCCTGCCACTGACGCAGATCCCCATCTTCGATGACGAAGCCCGCAAGATGGTCACCCGGCAGCAGGCTCAAGCGAAGGACAATAATCTCGCGGCCGAATACGAGAAGCTGGCTAAGCAGTACGAGCGCCGCAAGTGGTGGCATCTTCTACGCAGAATGATCGATGGGACCTTGGGGTTTGTTGGGTTGCTGATTTGGCTCGGCATCTTCGTGGCGCTTGGTGCGGGGATCTACTTTGTCTATCCGATGGTGATGGACTACCTCGCGTCAAACACCGGACTAAAGTAGGGGTCTCGTGACAGAGTTCTCTACCGCGGCGAAGCAATCTGGCAGGCACCGGCATCGGTTGGCTTGGTGGCTGGTCCTGATCCTGCTAATCGTTGGCGTGACTACGAGGTTGACCGTCATGAGTTGGACTTCAAAGCGTCCCGAATATCTGGGCGTACACGCGGGACGACTCAGCCCCTGTCCCGACTCGCCCAACTGCGTGTGCTCGCAAGATGCCGATGCGGCGCATGCGATCACACCATTTGCAGTCGGGCACGACGCGGAGCGGCAGTGGACTTTGCTGCAACAGGTGATTCAGCAGCAGCCACGCGTTACCATGGTGACCACAACCGACGACTATCTGCATGCTGAGTTTCGCAGTCTTGTGTTCGGCTTTGTCGACGACGTCGAGTTCCTGCGAGATCGCGAACAGGGCTCAATTCACGTCCGATCTGCATCCCGAGTCGGGTACTCCGATTTGGGCGTCAATCGCAAACGCATCGAACTGCTGCGTAAAGAACTGGCGGAGATAATGCGGCGAGACGCGCAGTAGTCATCGCGTTAGGCATTCGTCACGTTAGAGGGGACGCCCGGCGTCAGGGCTGATGGGAGCCTGAAAGAAGTCTGGTTGCGAGGGGGATTCCGGCGGGCGTTCTCCGACGGGCAACTCGGTGGCGACATCAAACCCGGCGAGCTTCAGGAAGTTCGCGAGCAATTGATGTCCCTGTCGTGTCAGGATGGATTCGGGATGAAACTGCACGCCGTACACCGGTCGTGACTGGTGTCGCAGGGCCATGATCGTGCCGTCAGGTAAATGCGCGGTGACCTGCAATTCCTCCGGCAGTGTGTTGCGATCGACGATCAGCGAATGGTACCGGCCAGCGCGGAATGGATGTTCGCAGTCTGTGAACAGCTCAGTCCCATCGTGCTCGACGTCACTCGCCATTCCGTGCATTGGCTGCGGAGATCGAATGATCGTTCCACCAAACGCCTGTCCGATCACCTGATGCCCCAGGCAAACGCCCAGGATCGGCAGCGACGCTGGTGCCAGTCGAACGAGGTTCAGGCAGATGCCTGCTTCGTTTGGCGTGCAGGGGCCGGGTGAAAGTAAGACCGCTCGCGGCTGACACGCGAGTACCTCGTTGACGGCCAAAGCATCGTTGCGGACCACCTCGGTCTGGACCCCAAGCTCTTCCACATACCGCGCGAGGTTGTGGACGAAACTGTCGTAGTTGTCGATCAGCAGCAGCATTGAATGAGCATGCGTCGTGCGTCAGGTGGCCGCTCGTTTGCCGGTTCGTTCGATATGTTCCATCCCGCATCCCCCCGCCGTCGGCAGCAGCTTGTGCGGACTGCAAAGTCCGCGGGGATTGAAAACGCGGCGAATGTCGTCCATCACGTTGATGTCGGTTCGCGTGAACAGGTAGCGTTGTGTTGAGCCAACAGGACTTGACTCGGTGGGATCGTCGGGCGGGCACATGAAGTTGATCTTCTCCACACCAATCCCATGTTCTCCAGTCACGCTGCCGCCGAGTTCAAGGCACTTGGAGAGAATCTCTTCGCCTGCGGCGACAACGTTCCGCACTTGTTGGGAATCCCGCTCGTCGAATAACAGGATAGGGTGAATGTTCCCATCGCCAGCATGAAAGACGTTCACGATTCGGAGTCCATATTTCTGACTGGTTGCCTCGATGAATTCGAGGATCTGCGGCAGTTGCGTGCGAGGGACAACTCCGTCTTGCGTGCAGTAACTGGGGGCGAGCCGACCAATTGCCCCGAAGGCTTGCTTGCGGCATTTCCACAGCAGCGCCCGCTCGGTATCGGAGTTTGCCTTGCGAACCTCCCGTGCGCCATGCTGTTCGCAGATCTCGACAATGTGTGCGGCCTCCTGATCGACGGCAACTTCGAGTCCATCGACTTCAATCAACAGGACCGCTCCGGCATCGAGCGGAAACCCGAAGTGGAACGCTTCTTCAAGCGCGCCGACGATTCCCTGATCCATCATTTCGAGTGCGGCGGGAATGATGCCTGCGCCGATGATTCCGCTGATTGCCTCGGTCGCCTGCTGCACGGTTTCAAAGATGCCGAGCAGCGTGCGATACGCGACCGGATCGCGCGTCAGTCGCACCCAGACTTTAGTCACGATGCCGAACGTCCCTTCGTTTCCGACGAACAGGCCGGTCAAATCACAACCGGGACCACCAGCGTGCGGTCCCCCGAGTTGCATGAGATCCCCACTTGGTGAAACGTACTCCACTCCCAGGACATGATTGACCGTCACGCCATATTTCAAGGTATGCGGTCCGCCGGAGTTCGTCGCGACGTTGCCGCCAATGGTACAGGCCCCTTGCGATGAGGGGTCTGGCGCATAGTGGAATCCGCTCGCCTGCAGTTGTCGCGTCAGGTGGACATTGACCAGTCCGGGTTCGACGACGGCATAGCGGTCGCGGAGATTGATTTCGACAATCTGCTTCATGCGCGTGAGGCAGATCATCACACCGCCCCCCATCGGGAGCGTGCCACCGGCGAGCGATGTCCCCGCGCCACGTGGTACGAAGGGGATCTGATGCTCAACACAGAGCCGTACAATCTGTTGCACCTGGGTCGCTGACGTGGGAAAGACAACGACATCCGGTGACTTCTTCTCGACGACGTAGCCATCGCACTCGTAGACGATCAACTCCTCTTCCGCGTCGAGGACATTTCGGTCGCCCAGTCGGGAACGGAGTTCGTCAATGAAGGGGGGAGTGATCGCGGTCATCACGGGCGGTCGTGTTGGGGCATTGAACGATCCAATACAACAGCATTCGACGGGAAGCGGCAGCGAATTGCAAACCTACGTAGAGCGTTGAGGGGCCTGCGGCCCGTTGAGAGTTGCTTCGCGACCGTTGAGGCGTTGAAAGTTGAGCCGCGTACCGCGCGTCATCCCCCTGTGTTACGTCAATCGCATGCGTTCCGAACCGCTCGTCAGCCGGAGTCGTACCAATAAATCATGCAGCGCCTCGGCACCAGTTGGACGTTCCGGCAACTGGCTCTGCTCAAAGGCCGCATCGAGTTCTGATCGCAGGCGTTCGAACTCACCGCGATGAAAGGCCATGTCGGCTTGATCGAGCGTCCCTTGCTCCGCACCGGTCGTCTTGCGGTCGATCAGTTCCGGGATGTACGGCAGTTGGAACGTCTCGTTCAGGTGAATCAGGTTCGCCTCCACTTCGCCCGTGCGCATCAGGTGAATGCCAGTGAGCAGCACCCTGTAGACGTAGAGCAGCGGCTTAACTCGGGGTGGGTCTTCCTTCTCAAACAGCTTCCACTGTGTGGCCGCGAAGCCGAGGTAATGATGGGCGTGATGCCGCGTCAGGCATGTGGGCGCGATCGCTTTGAGTTCCTCATGCTCCGGCGAGGTGTGAACGATCAGTGGTGACAGCACCTGTTCCATCACATAGCCGTTCTTCTTGAGCATCAGCTCGAAGAACTTCTTGGCGTCGTGTGTCACCAGATCGATTTCCAGTTCGTCGTGGTAGCCAGACTTCTCGATTGTCTCGTGACCAGTACTTAACCCGATGACATCTTCCAGCGACAACACATGGGCGCCGCGCAAATCGTAATCCGAGTCGGGTGAAGGAAACCCATACAGATGCGCGCCGCTGATGGTCGCAAACAAC
>JAGQQB010000215.1 GCA_020426425.1 Planctomycetaceae bacterium
GGTGGGTTCCTCGCGATACTCGCCGGGACCGGTGAGGCGTGGCTGATCACCTGGTTGGGCCAAACGTATGCCGGGCTTCCCAGTTGGGTGACGTTTGGGGCGCTCGATCCCAACGCGGTTAACGTGGAGACCACGTTGAGACTGCCGCAATGGTGCGGGCCAGCCATCAGGACCGGCCTGCAGGAAGTTCAGGCGTGGCTGCCGTTTCTGTCGGTCGTCATTCCGATGGGCCTGTTCAACGTGATCGGCAGCCTGCAAAACATTGAATCTGCCGAAGCCGCCGGGGACCGTTATCCCGCCGCTCCAGCCATGGCGATGAATGGCCTGGGAACAATCCTGGCAGGCTGCTTTGGCAGTTGCTTCCCGACGACCATTTACATTGGCCATCCTGGCTGGAAAGGACTGGGAGCCAGGGCAGGGTACTCAACACTCAACGGGATCGCGATTGTTGCGATCACGCTGCTGGGGCTGCTCAATGTGATTGCCGCCGTGGTACCAATGGAAGCGGGCGCGGCGATCATTCTGTGGATCGGCATCATCATCACTGCCCAGGCATTTCAGGCAACGCAGGAAGATCACGCTCCGGCTGTCGCCATCGGACTGTTCCCAGCCATCGCCGCATGGGGGGCCACGGTCATGCTCGGAGCCATCATGATCAGTGGCGGCAAGAATCTGTATGAGATTGTCGCACCGCAACCAACAGTTGCTGCGGCTGAAGTCAGTGAAGTTGCTGCGCCGATCGAAGCGGGAACAACGAATGAGGAACCGGCAACAACAGCGATTGCCGACGATGGAAATGTGAATGATGAATCCGGGACCATTGCCGACGATGAAGCCGACCCGGCGGCGGCACCATTTCCGCCCGTCGCGCCCGCAAAGTCCTCCGTCACTGCCAACGGCTTTCTGGTCCATGGCCTGCTGTTGATGGAGCGCGGCTACATCTTCACGTGCATGATCCTCGCCGCTGCCGCCGCCTGTCTGATCGATCGGCGGTTTGGCGCAGCGGCGATCTGGATGCTCGTCGCCGCTGGTTGCACGGCGCTGGGGATCATGCATGCCTATCAGGTGTATGAGATCCCCGGTGCCGGGATTGCCATTTTCGATTACCTGTTCCGTTTCATGCCCCCTGTCGATGGTGCGTATGCCTACCGGGCTGATGACATCGCCCTGAGTTACGTCCTCGCCGCCATCACGTTCTGGGTCGTCGGCCTGTGGGCGAAGGATCAGCCTGAGGCGTCACCGCATCTGTAGGGCATTGTGGCCGGATCTTCATGATCGCCAGCTGCGAGTCTCGGACCTGTCTTTCGTGACCCCAACAAGTCTTGCCCAGAGCCACTTCCATGCAGCTGCGTGACATTCGGCAGTGGATCGCCATCGGCAAAGCCTCGGTGCCGGTGTTGATCGCAATCGGCACAATCCTACTTACGTTGCTGATGCTGGTCATCGCGCTCGTCCGCTGGGCACTTGCTCGGGCGCGGCGGACCATCGATGCTTCCGATCCCGGCGCTGCGGCGAATCAGCGTGGGCATCAGGCAATGGAACGCAAGGACTTTCGCGCTGCGGTTGAAGCTTACGGAGAAGCGATCTCACAGTCCCCAAAGGTAGTGGACTATTACCTCGATCGAGCAGGCGCCTGGACCGCCCTGGAAGACTACGAACAGGCGGCGCAGGACATGTCCGAGGCGATTCTGCTTGAACCGGACGAACCGAAGCACAAGCTGCGACGCGCAAACTGCTGGTTCGCAGCGAAACGCTTCAAGCAGGCGCTGGCTGACTATGACGATCTGCTGGACCGCGAACCGAACAGTGCCGACCTGCTGAACCGGCGGGCGAACGCCAAGTGGCAACTTGGGGATCATGCTGGAACGATCCCCGACTACGATGCCGCTTTGGAACTGGAACCCCGGAATGCCCGATTCCTGTTCAATCGCATGTATGCGAAGCGGGAAACAGGCGATCTCGCCGGCGCTCTGACCGATGCCAATGGACTCGTTAAACTGGCGCCGAGTGTTGCTGACCACTGGATCCAGCGGGGCTTGTTACAAAACATGATTGGGCGGCCAGCGCAGGCGGTCTCGGACTTTGACCAGGCAATCGAGCTCGATCCGCGTGATGCCTCTGCCTGGAACAATCGGGGGATCAGCAAGTTCACATTGCAGCGCTACCCAGAGGCCATTTGTGACTACGATCAGGCGATGGTGCTGACGCCTGGCGAAGCCCATCTGCATTCGAATCGAGGTTACGCACGGCGTGAAAGCGGCGATCTCGATGGGGCGCTCGCCGACTTCAACAGGGCGCTGCAACTCCAGCCAGATTACGGTCACGCCTTGAGCGGCCTGGCGCACACCCAGTTACTGCTGGGGCAGTTCGATGTTGCCCGCCGCAATGCAGATCGGGCACTGGTGCTGGGGTATAGCATGGCGCTGCAAAATCGGTCGACGATTCACTTTACGTTGGGAGATTTTGACGCGGGCTTTGCGGATCTGCGGCAGCATCACCAGTTGCATCCTCAGGACATACGGACGATCAATCTCATCGCCTGGCTGCGGGCGACGCTGCCAGCGCCAGAGGCCAGAAACTCTGCCGAAGCTCTTCAATTTGCGAAGCTTGCTGGGGAACTCTCCCATTGGCGTGACCCAGGAGTCCTGGACACAGTTGCTGCCGTGTGTGCCGATGCGGGACGATTCGATCAAGCCATCGCCTACCAGCAACAGGCCCTGCAATTGTTCCAAGACACGCCCCCCAAAGAGTATGTAGATCGCCTGCCACTCTATCAGGCGGGGCAAGTCTACCGAGAACAGCCTGCGTGGTTGCGAACGAACATGCAGTAGGTATACGCAAACATGAGTATCTCGTCGTTCATTGCGGAAAGCGTCGCGATTCGCTGCAACTTTTCAGGATGTCCGACATAGAGTGTTCGAAGCATCGCATGCGACCGTCCATCTCTGATGGTGGACGGTCGGTTGTCCCCAGAGGTGTTGCATGGCTCCCGAGAATCGACATCCGCAGCGGCGTCTGCCGCGCCCATCATCCGCTTCTTACAATGTGCTGGAGGCGGATCTGCAGGGGATTGAGCGATTGATGAGTATGCAATTGCATCTGCTGCGCTCGGTTCGTCGGCAACTGGCATCACTCCGGCAACTCGTCGGTGGTCCCGGTCAACGCGACAAGGCAACGAAGAGACGCACGCCTCCCAAATGACCCACTGGGACTTCTCCATGCCTAGTGTCCGAGTCAGTCTGCAAATGTGAAAACAGCCTCTGAACCGGTTCAAGCCGCAGGACGCGAGGAACGTGCGGAGTCGGTCTGAGCGGCAGATGAGAAAAGCAGTGGGATCAAGCCACCCGTCGTGCGGTACCTGCCCCCAGACGTCGCTCCACCGCGCTCACGATCGTCTCAGCGTCAATGCCGTATACGGCGCGCAGATACTGCTGGGTTCCCACGACGGATGAGAAACCGGCTCGCAGCCCAATCCGTTGAAAGAACCGAGGCACCACACCAGCTTCGAGCAGTGACTCCGCGACCACGCTCCCCAATCCGCCATCGACCGTGTGCTCTTCGACGGTGATGATTCCGCCGGTTTCCCGGGCCGCATTCGCGTAGGTGGCGACATCGAACGGCTTGATAGTATGCGTGCTCAATACACGTGCGTGAATGCCGCGCTCAGCGAGCGTGTCTGCCGCTTTAAGGACCTCACTCATGATCCCGCCGGTCGCGGCAAGGGTGACATCGGTGCCATCACGCAGTACGCGGGTCTGCCCCAGTCGAAAGATCTCTCCCGGTCGCTGCGTGTTGCCGGGACTCGACTTGTCGAGTCGCAGATAACAGACGCCCGGCGTCTGCGTGATCGCCGTCGTCAACTCGGCGGTTTCCCAGTCGTCGCCGGGTGAGGCGACCGTCACGCCCGGCAGCGACCGCATGATCGTGATGTCTTCCGTCGCATGGTGCGAAATGCCGAGTTGTCCGTAACTGAACCCAGCTCCGACCGAGATCACATTCACGTTGCAGTCGTGATAGGCGGCATCATTGCGAATCTGCTCCAGGCACCGCATGAACGTGAAGTTCGCGATGGAGTATGTGAAAACGATGTGTCCTTCGAGCGCCATGCCAGTGGCCAGGGCGGTCATGTTTTGCTCGGCGACGCCAGCGTTGAGGAACTGCTTTGGAAACCGATCCATGTACTCATCGAGCACCCGAAATCCTAGATCGCCGGTGATCAACATGATCCGAGGATCGGCCTGGGCCAGTTCACACAAGCGGGCAATAAACACATCACGCATCGTCGTTATCCTTCTGGCCAGACATGGGCGAATTCTGGTGATTAGCCGGCCGCCTGAAGTTCCCGCAGCGCCTGATCGAACTTCTCTCCCCGAGCCGTGAAGTAGTGCCACTCCACAGTGTTCTCCATGAAGGAGACTCCTTTGCCCTTGATGGTGTGGGCGATCACCACGGTGGGTTGCCCGCCTTGTGCCGGGAGTTCGGCGAAGCACTCCCGCAGCTGGGCGTGATCGTGTCCATCGCACTCCACGACACCCCAACCGAACGCACGCCATTTATCGGCGAATGGTTCCAGAGCGAGTGTCTCCGAGACCGGCGCGAGACTTTGAATCTTGTTGTAGTCGATGATTGCGACGAGGTTGTTGAGTTGATGATGTCCGGCGAATAGGATCGCTTCCCAGTTCGAGCCTTCATCGCATTCACCGTCACTGAGCAGGCAATAGACCCGATGCGTCGCTCCTTTCAGTTTGGCGGCATACGCCATGCCAGTCGCCACACCCAGTCCATGGCCCAGCGATCCGGTCGAGAGTTCCACGCCCGGGATCCCCTTGTGGGAGACGTGACCACTCAGCTTGGACCCATTCTGGAAATGGGTCTTCAGTTGCTCCACGGGGAAGAATCCGGTTTCCGCGAGCGCGGCATACACGGCGGCTCCAGCATGCCCTTTGCTAAGGATGAACCGGTCCCGGTCCGGCTTCTGCGGATCGTTTGGATCTACGTTAAGTGTTCCGCCGTACAGCGTGGCCAGGATATCCGCCATGGACATCGCCGCTCCCACGTGGGCGCTGCCGCCAACGCTTGTCATCCTGAGCGCATGCAGCCGAATTCGCTGAGCGAGGTGTTTCAGATCGGTCATGATAATGAAGAGTTGGAATGCGGTTCGCGACGTCCTTTTCGCCAATGCAAACCGTCTCGTGCAGTCAGACTGACTGCGTATCATGGCCAGAATGCCAAAACAGGGAAAGACGAATTCCTGGCTGTTCTGGCGCGAGCCGCTGCGCGGCAGGGGGCAGGTGACGGGATTCAGGGGACAGGGGAGGTGTGATGCACCGGGAGCCGGAAATCCGACATCGTGCGTGCCGCTTCAGGAGTGCTCCCCGCCATGACTGCTAGTCGTCTCCGATCCCCACGCCCGCCTTGACCATGACTTTGATGCTGTTCTCGCGGGCTTCGCTGTAAAGTTCCGCCGCCCATTTGAGGAACTCATCGATGGTCCTTCCTTTGGTGGCACTTCCTGAGCGTTCCACGATCTGTTCCGCCGCCTGCCGAATCTCGGAATAGTTCTTGTAGGCCGCTTCCAGATTGGCTTTCAAGTCGGGATCGAGTCGCGGATTCGTGATCGCCCGCTCGTAGCTCTTCGACTCGGCCATACGCAGTTTGGGGGAAACTCGGTCCCGTACCTTGCGCGCGATCTCCGGCGCCTCTTCTTTAAGATACTTTCCGTGTGCCGCCTTGAGTGCCCGGTGTTTGGAGGCCAAGGGGAGGTTCGGATTCATCTTCGCCTCTACCTCAGCCGTATAGCGAATGTAGTCCACCGCGACCGTCCAACAAATGTACAGATAGACCGAGCTGTCGAGATACATGTCGACCGCCGCCTGTCCGGCGAGTCCGAGCAGATACTGTTCGTCGTGGTCCTTCTCCAAACGATCGATTCGCGACTGTTGACTGTCCGCCGAGAGTGAGGTGAAGTGGTCGTGTGCGTCCCCAATCAGGTCAGCCGCTTTGGCGTAGCTGCGTCCCAGAGCTTCATAGTCGTTGCTGCGGACAATCTTGAAACTCACCAGTCCAAGCACCTGATTCGACGCGGCCATGCAGACTGGTCCGCCGCTGAAGCCCGGCTTGAGTTCCAGATCGAGATAGAATTCATCCACTCGACCTCCGGCGACTTTTCCGCTCCGGCTGTAAGTGGGATCGAATTTCCCATCCCGACCAGGGTTGCCGATGATCACCACCTCGTCTTCTGCTTTGGCGTTTTCCTTGCCGCAATACAGGTACGGACGGCTCTCCGGCACCGGTTCCGCCAACCGCAATAGAGCGATGTCCTGGTTCGCATCGAAGTGCATCAACTTCGCCCCTTTGAAGCGGGCTT
>JAGQQB010000216.1 GCA_020426425.1 Planctomycetaceae bacterium
CCCGCCTGTTGCAGACGCTGCACGATGTGGGACTCGATTACCTGAAGCTGGGACAGCCTTCACCGACTCTGAGCGGTGGCGAGGCCCAACGCATCAAACTGGCACGGGAACTCGGGAAGCGTTCCACGGGGAGTACGCTGTATCTGCTGGATGAACCAACGACCGGATTGCACTTCGCCGATGTCGCCAAGCTGCTCGAAGTGCTGCATGGATTTGTTGATGCTGGGAACACGGTGGTCGTCGTCGAGCATAGCCTCGATGTCATCAAGACGGCCGACTGGGTGATTGATCTCGGTCCCGAAGGGGGTGCCGGTGGGGGGGAGATCCTCGTTGCCGGGACGCCAGAAGAAGTCGCGGCGTGCGATGCATCATACACAGGCCAGGCGCTGCGCGAGGTGCTGGAACTGAAATCGAAGAAGAAGGCCACACGCAAGTCGAAACCGACGAAGTCAACGGCCAGGAGTGCGGCGGAAAAAGCGAACACCAATCAGATTCAGATCCGGGGTGCCGCACAGCACAATCTGCAGTCAATCGATTTGACAGTCCCGCGCGATCAGATGAGCGTCTTCTGCGGGCCCAGCGGCTCGGGGAAGACGTCGCTCGCGATGGACACTCTGTATGCGGAAGGACAGCGACGTTACGTCGAATCGCTTTCGGCGTATGCCCGACAGTTCCTGGGGCAGATGCCCAAGCCGAAACTGGAGCATATTTCCGGTTTGTCGCCTGCGATCGCGATCGAGCAGAAGACCGTTGGTGCGACACCGCGCTCGACTGTCGGAACAGTGACGGAGATCTATGACTATCTACGCATCTTGTTCGCGCGACTCGGGCAAATGCATTGTCCCGACTGTCAATCAGAAGTCACACGGCAGACGACTGATCAGATCATCGATCGCATTCTGTCGCTCCCTGAGAAGACCGCCCTGTACCTCGGCGCACCGATCACTGTGCCGGTCGGTCAGAGCTATACCAAGCTGTGGGATCGACTCGGTACACAGGGCTATCTGCGCGTGCGGATCAATGGCACGACGTACCCACTCGAAGAGGTGCCGGAGATTGACCACAAACGCGAGCATGTCGTCGAGGTGGTCGTCGACCGGATTAAGGTTGACCCCGCAGCACGAGGGCGGATTGGAGATTCGGTAGAATCAGCCCTCGATCTGGGGCGCGGCATCCTGCATGTCATCCATGCAGACAAAGAGACACCGGAGCCAAAGTGGCGCGTCGATCGACTGAGTCTGCACTATTCATGCCCTGTGTGCGATTGATCGCAATCAGGATTACTCGCGGCCAAAAGGAATCTGGCTCTGCTGCCAGAGCGGTGCCCCATCTGGATCTGCGGGACGCGGGATCTGCTGCGTTGACGCTGGCGGTCCGTTCCAGTTGCCGGGGAAAGTCTCGACAATCTCACGAGCGATTAATCCGGCGTAAAGTTGGTGCCCAGCCGCTGAGAGCAACCCAGATTCAACATACAGTTGCTGCGGCTGCGCCTGTCGCAGGAATGTCGGCAGAGGGTCCAGGGCGACCAGTTCACCGCTGGAAACTGCAGGACTCAGCAACTCACGCAGTTCGGCTCCGGTCGACCAGCCAGCGTCCTGTTGCAGTTCCCAGGGATCGGGAATGAGGGCGATGGCGAATTGCGAATAGTTTGACCGAGCAAGCGAGGACGACAACCGCAGTGGTTGCAGCACGAGATCAAGACTTGAGGCCGCCCGAGTTCCGCCGGGGCGACGCTGCGACTGCGGTAGCAACTCTGGAGCGCGGTGGACGAACATCTCCACCAGGGCGGATTCCTGTTTGAGTTCGTCGAGCAATTGGTTGGTTCGCGTCGTCAATCGAGGATGACAGGCAAAGGCCGGACTGCCTTGCGGATCGAGTCGCAGCGAAGCGCGCAACACATCGTCGTGACGCAATTCGGCGACATCAAGATGCAGCAAGACCAGGTCCGGCTGGAGCGCGAGCAGTTGGTTCCGTAGTCGCAACGACGCCGCCAGCGGACCGCTCTCCAGTGCCCCGGCGTTAATTACTTCGACGTTGAGTTCCGTTTGTGTCTGCAAGTAG
Organism: Planctomycetaceae bacterium; assembly: GCA_020426425.1. Lineage (GTDB taxonomy): Bacteria > Planctomycetota > Planctomycetia > Planctomycetales > Planctomycetaceae > JACKHO01. The sequence goes on from JAGQQB010000216.1 coordinate 2,062, forward strand.
CGATCAAGCAGTTCACAAAACGTTTGCTGCTCGGAAACCGAGGGCGCAAATGTGTTTGTGCCACCCAGGCAGATGATCCGAAAAGTATTGCGCGGCTTGGGGAGTGACGGGGTCTCCCCGCGTGTGCCCCATTCGGAAGTGCGAATCTCGACGGGATCGGAGTTCGGTAGTTGAACCGTCAGGTGGACCAATGGTTGCGGTTCGACATAGCACGTCGCGCTAGGCTGCAACAGGAGTTCTGGGAGGTCGGTGGTCGTGACCGACTGGTTCTCCAAATGAGTCCGCACCCGCCGCGCGCGTACCGCGACTTCGGCCGCGCAGAGCAATAGCGCAAGCAGCACCACAGCCGCGACGAGTCGCATCATATTCCGCGTCAATGAGCGGATCATCAGGGAAGAACGCCATCCATGGCCCCTGAGCGCGGTCGGCACAATCTGGTCGCACGAATGCCGGCAGGCAACGACCACTGCCGCTTACGTCCCCGGGGACGGTTCCAATTGCCGGAAAGGTACCGCGACAGACGGAATGCCCACAAGATGAGATCGGTCTTGATCGCGAAGCTGGGGAACCTGGGAGGTGTCGTGAGATTCTCTTGTTCAACCACCGAGAGCGATGCCACCGGGATCTTTGAGTCCTCGTCGCGCCAAATCTGATCGACATGTCTCCACTGGTCACACATCGCCGGAACCGAAGTCGGCACGATTCAGGAGAATCGTGCGACACTACCGGAACATCTGCAACGTGTTCGCCCGGACCAAGGAGGTCTGCGAGTCCAAACGCTGGCCGGTACCGACATTGGGTAGCGTGTCGAGATCATCTGGGAAGGACACTTGCATTAACCGCGGACGGAAAACGACCATCAGCATCAGCGGGAGGTACCACAACAAGTATACCCCCCCTTGCTGGGTGAACCACAACTGGGCACCAACAATCACGGCACAGGACTGCGCGAGCAGCGTTTCGACGGTCCGGCGCCGCGGCCAGATTGCCATCGCCACGAGCATCACGCCGTAGGCGACCATGATCGGAATCCGGTAAACCGACAGATAATCGGCCTCACGCCAGAAGCCAACCGTGGATTCGCCACCGTGAAACGCCAGTACGGCTAAGTCGAGCGAGCCGAGCGTCTTGCGGACGAAGGAATCAGGATCCGCAGAGGTGAGCGCGAGACTCGCCGTGAGCATCGCCCCGACCAACACCAGAGCCATGGCGAATCGCCACGCCCCTTTGCGTCCATAGAAAGCCGCCCACATCGGCAGCAGCAGGATTGGAAAGTACATCGTGCCGCAGGCCAATCCTAACAGGATTCCCGCTACGATCGGCTTGCGATAGGCAACAAACGCCCACACGATCAATGCCGTCGGCAGCACATGATTGAACTCGCCCACGTTGTACGCAGTACACGGGAGCAACAGATACAGTGTCCCCATCCCCAGACCGAGGGAAGCATCTGCGAAAAGATTCCGCCCTACGAAATACAACCCCACGATGACTGCCACATGAGCCAGGATGGAGAGGATGCGGGCGGCGAGGTCTTCAAACATCAAGCCCACTGGTGCAGCCAGCAATGGTGCGGCAGGACCGGGGGAAAGCTCGGTTTCGTCAGGTTGTTCGAGTTCCGTCGCGGTTCGCGACAACAGTTGCCCAGCCTGTTGAACAGTCTTCTCCGAGGTTCGCGGCAGTGTCTCCGTGATCGCCTGCGTGGTAATGAACGCAAAGACCGCCAGGCACAAGAAGAACAGCCCCTGCGGATTCATGTTCTGCCCGAGATACGGGCGCCGTTGCAGAAGGGGATCGATCAGCAATCGCACCAGGAACAGGCAGGTCATTACATACAACCACCCGTACCCAAAGGCGTGCCACTGCGGAACGGTTTCGTGCAAGAAGACGAGACCGGGCGACGCCGCGAGAATGAGCAACAGATCGAGATTGCGCAGCGACCACCAGCGGTTAAAGCGGAAGTAGACAGCCAGAATGAGGACCGTCGACAGCAAGAACCACGTCGGTCGATTGACGGCATAGCCGTGCAGCAACACGTCCATCGAGCGGAACCTGATGAATTGAGAAGACCCAATGCGACCCGATCCGCCCTCCGGACGGAAGTCAGCCACCGAATCTTCCGGACGGAGTCACATGACTCCGCTTTTCCCACAGCCATCCTTGAACTGACTGTTCTCCAGCGAATCGTAATCCAGTCAACAAACTCCCCAGCCGTAAACCAGAATGCGAAATCGCCGGATACAACGTACCCAAATCGCTACAGGATTCCAAGCGTCAGTTGCCAGGAATGCGGCGAATCGCATCAAGTGTCCGTTGAGCGCCGGCCTCGATGGTGTAATGCTCACGGACCGCCAGCCATCCGCGACGCGCAAACTCCACGCGAGTCTCCAGATCCGTAAACTCGACCAACGCTTCCGCTAACGCCTGCGAATCGCGTGGTGGCACCAGCAGTCCACCAGCTGTCGCTGCCAACAGTTCCGGGAAGGCACCATGACTTGGCTGCACCACCGGCACTCCATTGGCCATCGCCTCCAGGACGTAAATCCCCTTGGGCTCCTGGAATTCGGTCGGTACGGAGAGGACGTCGACGGATCGCAAGAAGTCGACCTTACCTTCGTGAGTTGCCGGGCTGCCGATGTATTCACAATCGGAATCAAATCGTTTCAGCATCTCCAATTGTGACCGCAGATACGACTCATGCTGAGGAGGCAGATAGCCGCCGATCCTGAGCAGCGCTTCTGGAACTTTTGCTTTCAGCCGTTCGAATGCTGGGATCAGGTGATGCAGCCCTTTCTCCGGAGCGATGCGAGCGAAATAGCCAACCGTGAAACTCCGTCCAGGATGTTCGACCGGCTCGCCAATGTGCCCCGTCAGATCGAGACACAGCGGAATCACTTGGAATTTCTCGACCGGCAGGCTGAGATAGTGGCTGATGTAGTCGCGATAAAAGCGGCTGTGTGTCAGAAACGCGTCGAATCCCTGTGAGTTCTCCCGAATGTGTTCGATGACGTCGGCGCGGTACTGCTCAGGGAGTCCATCGAGAAAGACGTCATCCCCCTGCAACATGCAGATGAGTCGTCCCCGGAACCGGTCGCGCAGCCCAGGAACGACTCCGCTCAGCAGGGCATTGCTGAAGATAACAACGTCCGGATTCAGTTCACCCACGAGGTATTCGACCAGCTCCTCACCGGCGGCACGATGCGGTCCATGCTCACCGGCCAGCATCGACAGGGTCAGCTCGCCCAATTCGGTGGCGTCATTACTGACCGCGCGACGAGTCGCCCACCGAATCACTGCCGGATGATCGACCCACCGCGTCAACACGCGGGGCATGCGGCGCCACCAACGGGATTTGCTGTTCAAGTAGACGTTCAGGCCGCCGTAAAACACTCGGGCAAGACTGGCATCGTCCTCGTCGACGCGAATCGGTGTGTATGTGGGAATGAGCGTGACGTCCAGCCCCAACCCCATCAGTCCCCGCGCCCAGGTGTTATCATGCATGCACGATCCGCAGAACATGCCAGCCCCGCCGGCAGTGACGATAGCGATCTTCATGGTGACACGATTGGAGGTCGACGGCTGAAACTTCCCGTGAGTGTAGTACACACCTGGCAGCAAGAACGAGTCCCCATACGCGCCAAGGTACAATGCGAGTCTGTCCGCCAAATGGTCCGCGCACTCGATGCTGCTGGCGCTGGAAGCATCCGTCCGGCTACATCAGCTTCGATTCGCTGAGCGAGACGACCTCTCACAGGATGCCCCACTCATTGCACTGAAACGTCTCGCGGCGACGAGTTCACATAGAGTGGTTCATCCAATTCGTGATCCGACTTGAGAAATCGCGATGGAATGCCATGGGGCCATCTGGTTCATCGTCTGCAGTCGGTCTATAAACCCCCTACGGCCTCCATCGGCTCCCAAGGCCGAACTGCATGCTCAAATCCGCAACTGATCGCGCCCTATTCGACCGAGAACCGCATGAACTTTCCAATGGATGTCACCGCACGTTTCCTGCATGTGATCGTTGCTGTTCTCCTGGTGGGTGGAGCGATGTTCACCCGGTTCGTGCTGATGCACGCGGCGGAATCGCTACCCGACGATGCCCATGCCCAACTCAAAGAACAGGTTGCGAACCGCTGGCGACGGATCGTGATGGCCGGAACGCTGATCCTGTTGATCACCGGCTTCTATAACTACCTGATCGTGACGATGCCCAAGCATCAAGGTGATGGCCAGTACCACATGCTGATGGGCATCAAGATGCTGCTGGCCTTCGTGGTGTTCTTCCTGGCAGCCGCGCTGTCT
>JAGQQB010000217.1 GCA_020426425.1 Planctomycetaceae bacterium
GATGTCGGCCACGTACCAGCCACGGCAGTCACGGCCGCAGAAGCAGCGCTGCTGACGAGGAATTGACGCCGCGTGGAATTGGAACCAGCCATCGGGAAATCTCCGCTGAGCGCGTGGACGAAATTGGAATTGGCAGACGCAAATCGCATGTGCCAGATTCGATTCGTATTCGGTTGGCGGCGCCGCGTCAACTGGGGAGTTGGGAGTTGGGGGCTCGCATCGTAACTCTGTTGGCGCTGTGCATGCACGTTTTGCACTTGTGCGGTGATCGCCATGTTCGTCGAGAGTTCCTGTGACGTTGGCCTTCCAACGTTGACGACCTGTCAAATTCCCTGACCCCAGAACCCTGGCCTCTGACTCCCGGTTCCTCGGTCAATGCTCGACAGATCTGCGAGGGCGCAAAACGCCACAAGACCCCCGGTTGGGGGCCTTGTGGGTGCGATGGTGAAACGTCGATTCGAGGACGCGTGAGATCGTGATGAGCGTCTTCAGTCTCGCCTTGAGCAAACAATGAGCGTGTGTCTTGCGGTCATGCGCTGATCATGTTTGTTCGTCGAGTGCGACAAGGATTCAGTCCTCGCGAGTTGAGGTGAGATCAGATTCCCTGACCCTTGAATCCCGACCCCTGACCCCTCGCGGCCTGTCGCCTCGCGGCCTGTCCAAGAGGCGGTGCTCTTTCGTGGCCGCGAATGGGCCGCGCTAGTTGGCCGTGTTCAGTGCCAGTAGAGCACCACGATAGGCCGAGAGCTTGCTGACCTTGCTTTGTGCGGCACGCTGGAAGTATCCACGTGCATCAGCCGCGCGATTGCGGCGAGTCATTTCCAGACCAATGAAGTAGTACGCTTCGCAGGTCTGGGCGACTTTCGCGGCGTCATCATTGGGATGCACGGCAGCCAGCAGGCCGGTTTCATCGATACGACCACCCTGATAAAGAATGATGTGGTCGACCCAGTCACGTTCGGCTTCCGCCTTCGTCAGGCTCGCCTTGTAAAGTTCCTGCGTAATCGTGCCGCAGCGGACTTCGGCTGCCAGACGCCAGGGCAGCAGGAAGCGGGCGTTCGGATCGAGTTCCATCGCCTTGGCGAAGGACATGTTCGCACCAACGTACTCTCCAGCGAAGAACTGAGCAAAGCCAAGGTCAGCGTACGACGACGCGCTGGTTGGAGCCGCCTGCACGATCTGGTTGAAGTCCTGCAAGCCTTCGGCCGTGCGTCCCTGCTGCATGCGGCACTGTCCCCGCAGGCTCAGGGCTCCGGTGTGATTCGGTTCAATGGCCAGCGCGGAATTCAGTGAGCCTTCGGCAGTCTTCCAGTCTCCGGCTTCCATCAAACAGAAACCGCGATTGATGTGGGCTTCGGTGAACTTGGGATTTAGTTCAATCGCCTTGGTGAAATCATTGACCGCGTACTGATACTGCTTGATTCCCAGCAGATACATACCCCGGTTGTTGTAGACCACCGGATCCTGGGGGAAGACCTGAATCACACGGCTGTAGGCGTTGACTGCTTCCTGAGGTGATTTCGTTTTGGCCGCGATCTCCGCCTGCAGCATGTGGGCCGCTTCATGGTTCGGATCGAGCTGCAGCGCTTGTTGCAGGTCTGCTTCGGCCGTCGGAAAGTCTTTGAGCTGCACTTCGGCATGCGCCCGCTGATACAGCAGATTGGCGCGTTCGTCGTCGGCCAGATCTTCACGCTCCAACACCGAGTCGGCGACTTGGCGAGCGGTCTGAGCGTGAGTCTTCTTTCCTTCCATGCCGGTCAGGTAACTCATGCCGTAGATGTACGGCAGGTAGTAGTCTGGCAGGCCAGAGCCTTCGTGCCGAATCGCCTCACGCGAATCGGCGATGCCCAGCCGGATCAGTTCGGCGGCGTTGGTCGCAATCCCGACCTCAATGCGGGCGCTGCCCCGCAGGTAGAGGGCGACATGGTCTTCTGGTTCCTGCTGCAGGATCTGTTCGGCCAGCTGCATCGTCAGACCAAAGTTTCGCTGACGATACGCCTCGTCCGCCTGCTTGCGGAGCGGATCCAGAGCTGGATTGCCTGGTACCTGGATTTGGGCCGGGGCCTGTGCCCAGGCCGCGGGGGCGATTGCGGCCAAGGCCGCACAGAGGCAGATTCCACGTAAGAACATCCGTGTTTCTCCTGATTGACTCGGCCTGATTCACTGGCAGTGCGACACTGTCAAAGTGAATGCCGACAATCCATCACATTGATCCTGCATCAACCGGGCGAACGGACATCCTGTCGCGCGCATTCCACCGGCTTGTATGGCTGGTATCGGATTTTCCAGTCACAAGCAACAGGCAAACCGCCAGAGAACTTGGTGACGCTGCAGGCTTCGGCAGTTCTCGCCGCTTACAGCAACTCGAAGATGTCCATCTTCAGGCGGCGGAAGTCGTCCGCCCGCAGGGCGACCGTCTGCCAACTGGGGGAGCAGCAGAACATTGCCTGAGCGTAGTCCCGCACCCAGACCCCATAGAAAGCATACCGCCGATTGCGGAATTCCCACACCAACGAATGTTCGGACCACCAGCGTGGTTCGGTCAGTTCGTATGTGAACAGCAGCAGGCTGCGGAAGTTGTCGCCAAAAGTCTGCTCCCATTTCAGCAGGCTGTCGATGTCTTCCTGATTGGCCCAGTTCCGCCAGCGCTGACGCCCCGCCGAGGGGTACTGCCGCCCTTTGACATCGACAATCAGATTCGCCCCCTGCTCGGAGTAGACGACGAAGTCGAAAGACTTCAGTGAGGCTTCCGCTGCCAGTGCCCGCCGCCGCTCATCGACCGCGACATACGGACGCCGCACCTCGCGGAGCAACTCCTCGAACGCGACGTCATAATGGTTGGTGCGAATCGCCATACGATACGTTGCCTTGGTCCTTGTCTCACCCGCGTCAACCGTTTTGCACGAGCTTAGAGATCGTGGCGAAGTCGGACTTGAGCGACCGATAGAGCTGACCGTACATCGGATACAGCGTATTGTACGCCGCACGCTGCGCGGAATCGACAGCGGTCTGTGAGACGACGCGAATCGTCGCGCCACAGGCCTCTTCGATTGAACTGTACGCTCCCGTCCCTGTTGCGGCGAGCAAGGCAACGCCGTATGCAGGGCCTTCCTCGGCGTTGATCAGCACGACCGGCTGACCATAGATGTCCGCCTGCAACTGTCGCCAGAACTCGCTGCGGGCGCCGCCTCCGGACAGGCGAATCTGCTCGACCGGAATGTCCATGTCACGAATGATTTCCAAACAGTCCCGCATGGCGTAAGTCGCCCCTTCGAGGACGGCGCGGGCAAGATGCCCCTTGCCATGCCGCAGGCTCAAACCGATCCACGCGGCCCGGGCATGAGGATCGGCATGCGGTGTTCGTTCCCCGGTGAGGTAGGGCAGGAAGTACAACCCTTCAGAACCGACCGGCGCCTGTGCCGCCGCCTGCGTCAGCAGTTGATAAGGATCGATCCCTTGTGCTTTCGCTGCTTCAATTTCAGCAGCCCCAAACTGATTGCGAAACCACTGGAAACTCCCACCGGCTGAAAGCACACAGCCCATCACGTGCCACTTGCCCGGGACCGCATGACAGAAGGTATGCACTCGCCCGGCGGGATCGATTTGCACTTCGTCACTGTGCGCGAAGACGACGCCACTGGTTCCCATGGTGGCGGAGATCACCCCGCGCTGCACGATGCCGTTGCCCACCGCGCTCGCTGCCTGATCGCCGCCGCCCCCGACGACCGGGATGCCACTGGGCAACCCCATCGCCTGAGCCGCCGCCGCCGTCAACGTGCCACTGACTTCGACCGATTCATACACCTGTGGCAGCAGCGCGGGATCCAGGTCGAGTCGCTGCAGCAATTCACTCGACCAGCACCGATTACGGACATCCAGCAGCAGTGTTCCGGAGGCATCGCTGACCTCGGTCGCGAACTCGCCCGTGAGGCGGTAACGCACATAGTCCTTCGGCAGCAAGACCTGTCGCACCTGGTCGAAATGCTGCGGTTCATGATTTCGCAGCCAGAGAATCTTCGGCGCAGTGAAGCCGGTGAGGGCGGGATTGGCGACCATTTGAATGAGTGCCGCGCGGCCACCAGCCCGGTCTTCAATCTCGGCGCACTCAGCGGTCGTTCGCTGATCGTTCCAGAGCAACGCCGGACGGATGACCTCGCCCGATCCATCTAGAAACACGCTCCCGTGCATCTGACCGCTCAGGCCGATCCCCTTGACGTCGTGAGGATCGATCTGTCCCTTGGCGAGCACCTGTTGAATGCTGCTGACGGTCGCGTTCCACCAATCGCCCGGCGCCTGCTCCGACCAGCCAGGCTGCGGACTCGACAACGGATACTCGACCGTCGCCGAGGCGAGAATCTCGCCAGTTTCGCGAATCGCCAGCGTCTTCGTCCCGCTGGTCCCAATGTCGACGCCCAGATAAACGCTCATCAATCGACCTTACTGCTTGCCGTCCAAAGACAAAGGAATGTACTGGAGTTTGTGACCGGCGTGATACCGCATGCCGGGACGCGGTACCAGTGTAGCGGCTCAGTGACTGCGCCGCTCCCGATTGGGGTTGGTGGCAGTTGGCAGTTTGTTGGGGGGCAATCATCTGCACTGGATAATGCACGTCCCGTTCCCTTTCCGCATTCGCGAATACTTGGGTTCCTATGCCGGTCAGTGCTAACATGAACGACTGACCGCTCGCGACGGACCGTGGGAGAGTCCTTCAATCACCAGATCCTCCAATTCGCTCGCTGCTTTTGTGACCATGCTGCCCATCGTGAATATCGCGGCCTACAAATTTGTGCCGCTGGCTGATCTCGACTCCCGTCGCGATTTTCTGCGCGAGTTGACTCGCTCGCTCGACATCAAAGGGACGATTCTGCTGACGCCGGAAGGGATCAATCTGTTCCTCGCCGGGAGTCGAGAGTCGATCGATCAGTTCCTGAGTACCCTGCGCGAAGATCCCCAGTTGGCTGACATTGAAGTCAAAGAAAGCCTGAGTGCCGACCAGCCATTCGAAAGGATGCTGGTGAAACTGAAGCAGGAGATCATCGCTTTCGGCATCGAGGGGATTGAGCCACGCACGTACACCTCGCGCAAACTCCCCGCCCGCGAACTGCAACAATGGCTGCGCGAACGGGACGATGTCGTCCTATACGACGTCCGCAACGATTACGAGGTTGAGGTCGGCACGTTTACCGGAGCTGTGCCTGCGGGCATCGATCACTTTCGTGACTTTCCCGAAGCGGTCGCCCAACTGCCGGAAGAGTATAAGCAGCGCCCAATTGTGATGTTTTGCACCGGCGGCATCCGATGCGAGAAGGCGGGGCCGTTCATGGAGCAGGCGGGATTTCAGGAGATCTATCAACTCGAAGGGGGCATTCTGAAATACTTCGAAGAGTGCGGCAGCGAGCACTACACCGGCGATTGCTTTGTGTTCGATAAGCGGGTGGCGCTCACTCCAGCGCTGGACGAAGCCCCGACCGCGCTCTGCTATGCCTGTCTGCATCCTGTCTCCGTCGAGGAGCAGCAGTCACCTGACTACAACCCGCCCCGCAGTTGCCCACACTGCTATCAGACAGCCCAGGAGAAGATGCAGCGGCTCTGCGATGACCGCAATGCTGCCATCGCTAAGGTCTGTAATCCCCTTCCCGGTTCAACGCCGTATGACAATGTGCGTCCAATCTCGATCCCGCTGCGACTGGATCGCCACACACTGGGCGACGCGTTGCGGGAGATGTATCCGCACATCCCATTGGAGGAACTGCAGCAGCTCGCAGCGGCCGGGCAACTCGTCCATAAGGACGCTTCGGTCACCTTGGATCGCATTGTCCGCGCCGGGGAGCGGTATGGTCGACTCTTTCCCGCGCAGGTCGAGCCGCCGGTGAGTGCGGGCATTCAAGTGATCTACGAAGACAACGCACTGATCGTTGTGAGCAAGCCGGCTCCACTGCCGATGCATCCTTGCGGTCGCTTCAATCGCAATTCGCTGGAGTGGATTCTCAAGCAGGTGTACCAGCCTGCCAAGCCGCGACCAGCACATCGGCTCGATGCGAACACCACTGGCGTCGTGGTCCTGACGAAGTCGCGACAGGTGGCCGCAAGATTGCAGCCGCAATTCGAACGGGACGAAGTCGAGAAGGTCTATCTGGCCCGCGTTGTGGGACACCCCACGTGGGACGAACAGACCTGTGACGAGCCGATCAGCCGTGAGTCGCAAAATTTTGGTGGACGCACCGTCGATCCTGATGGGCTACCCGCCTCGACGCACGCACGCGTCCTCGAACGGCTCTCAGATGGCACGACTCTGCTAGAAGTTCGACCGAAGACGGGGCGGACGAATCAGATTCGTGTGCATCTTTGG
>JAGQQB010000218.1 GCA_020426425.1 Planctomycetaceae bacterium
CGGTCGCGGTTCGCCCCCGATCCCGCTGATGACAGTGTGGCCAATGTCGGCGGCAGTGAACACGGTGAGTTCGGCGACCTTGAAGCCTTTGGCGGCACTCCATCACTTGGCGTCAGCGGATCAACAGAGCCGGAATTCCGCATCAACTACATCAATTCTCCCTGGAGCAAAGTGCTGAAGGATGTGGCCGAAAACACTGGTTGCGAACTGGTCATTCTTGATGCACCGCACGGCAATTTCAGTCGGCAGGACTGGCGCAAGCACAATAGTACGGAAGCGATCCGCATTCTGAATCAGAGCCTGGAGCCGCTCGGCTACCGCATGATTCGCAAGGGCGAATACCTGACGGTCATGGCGGTTGAGCGATCGCGTGTGGAGTATCCACGTCGTGAATTCGCGCTTGCCCCGCGTCGGCAGGCGTCCAGCGACAGTGCTCCGGAATCGGTCGATGACCGTGCTCAAGCACGTCGACCAGAGTCTCCGGCGCTGCGGCCAACCGAATTCCCTCATGCCGCGCAGCGTCACGTCGATCAGTCGTCGGCTGCTGCCGCACGTCCACTTGCCGGAGGGCATTCCGTGGCGCCGCCCAATCTGCAGCCCACGCCCCGTTCGCCGTTTCGCGATGCCTCGATCCGACCGGTCGATTACGTCGCAGGAGAAGGGGATGAGCCCGCCCCAACAACGGATCCAATTCAACTCAAACTGACACCGCATTCCCGTTCCGCGACTGATGTCGCCCGACAATTGCATCGCGCATTCCAACGCCGGGCCACAACGATTGATGCCGGTCCGCATGGGTTGCCAGCGATTCGCGTCGCCTCCGGTGAAGCCGTTGGGTTCCTCGGGGAAGAGGCAGACGCCATCCACGACGACACAGCCCGGGCGTTCGTCCTCGAGCTCGATGTCGACAACAACGTGCTGTGGGTCGAAGGACCAGCGGGCATTGCACGCAGCCTGGAACGACTGGTCATGCACCTCGATCAGCAGCAGTTGCCCGTCGGTCACTCGGAACGTCTCGTCTCCGGCACACAAAAGACTGCCGCCGTCGCGGAGAAGCTGCAGCCTCAGTTGCAGCGTCTGCTCGAACTGCGTCGGCAACAACAGTTCTTGTCAGAGACGACGCCTGGTGCCGATCGCGCTGAGCCACTATGGGATCGCTCGCCGCGGCGCCAGTGGGATACGCTCGCCCAGGCGGACCAATCTGATGCGGGAACGACCAACGGTCAAGCTGCTGGCAGCGGTGCCATCACACCGAATGGTGGGAATGGTGCGGCGGGCGAACAACCGCCGCTGGGAGACGATCCAATTCCAGCGCTGATCGGAAATCTCAAGGGGGATGTCACGCTCGAAGCACTCCAGGATCTCGATCTCCTCATCCTGCGCGGGAACGAGAAGGACGTCGAACAGGTCATGCAGGTGATCCGCTCGATTGAGCAGATGGCGATCGGGACGGCACCGGAAATTCATCTCCTGCAACTGCAGCATGTGAACTCCGATTCGCTCGCGACCTTGCTCGAAGACGTCTACGAACGGCTTTCGGGATTGCAGACGCGTGGAACCGCGCAGTCGCGGCGGAATGTCGACATCGTGGCGGTCGGGCGTCCGAATGCGATTCTGATCATGGCACCTGAAACCGTCATGGAGTCGATCATTACGCTCGCCACAGAACTCGATCAACCCGTCGATCCGTCGGCCGAAGTACAAGTCTTCTCACTACGCAATGCCGTTGCATCCCAGGTGGTCACGGTTCTCGACGACTTCTTTGAAGAGCGGACCGGACTGGGGACGCGGATCAAAGCGACTGCCGACATTCGCACCAACTCGGTCATCGTGCAGGCGCGGCCCACGGAACTTGCCGAAGTGTCGCTGCTGATCAAGAAGATGGACCGCGACGATGCGAAGTCGGTCAATTCGATGATCACGATCCGGCTGAGTCACGCTGCTGCCGATGAATTGGCCGAGTTCCTGAACGCGACCATCCAGAGCATCTTGAATCCACAAACGACTTCCGGACTGACCGGCGGATTGGCCGGAGCGGGACAGGCGCCGCAGGAACTTCGTGATTCAAAAGCGGTTGTCCTCGAATTCCTGACGCAAGATGGCAACGCCCAGCGACTGATTCGCAGCGGCTTGCTCTCGGACATCCGCATCAATGGCGACATCCGCACCAACATGCTGATGATCACAGCCCCCAAGCAGAGTCTACCACTGCTCGAAGAACTGGTGCGACTGCTCGACCAACCGAGCGCCGCCGTTGCAGACATCAAAGTCTTTACGCTCAAGAATTCCGATGCCTCGTCGGCGGTTGATTTGTTGACCGAGCTGTTCAGCAATAACAACAGCCAGGGGAATCAGCAGGGGCAACAGCAACTGGGGATTCAAATCGCCGGGGCCGAAGATGCCAGCAGCAGCCTTGTGCCGTTGCGATTCTCGACCGATGTCCGGACCAACAGTGTCATCGCTGTCGGTGGAGCGGACGCGTTGCGGATGGTGGAAGCGATCCTGCTGCGACTCGATCAAAGCGATGCGAGTACCCGTCGCAACACCGTGATCAAACTCCGCAACAGTGCCGCCGCCGATGTCGCAGCGGCCATCACGCAGTTCCTCGATTCGCGACGGCAATTGCTTACGCTCGATCCAGAACGCATCAGCACCAGCGAACTGCTGGAACAGGAGGTCATTGTCACGCCGGAGCCAGTCAGCAACAGTCTGCTGATCAGTGCGACGCCACGGTACTTTGAAGACATCTACAGCATGGCCAATGAACTCGACCGGGAACCGGCGCAGGTGCTCATCCAGGCGCTGCTGGTCGAAGTGCAACTGAACGACAACGACGAGTTCGGCGTCGAACTCGGCTTTCAGGACGATGTCCTGTTCGACCGCAGCCTGATCGATGCAATTCAGACCATCAGCGAAACAACGACATTGCCCACTGGGGTACAGACCACCACCCAGCGAATCATTTCCCAGTCGGCCACGCCTGGTTTCCTGTTCAACAACCAGCAACTCGGGAACAACACCGCGATCAATCCAAGTGCGGTCGGCAGTCAGGGGCTGAGCAGTTTCAATCTCGGTCGCGTCAACAGCGACCTTGGGTTCGGCGGACTCGTGCTCAGTGCCAGTTCGCAAAACGTGAGCGTATTGATTCGGGCACTGGCATCGCGACGCAACGTCCGCGTGCTCAGTCGGCCGCAGGTGCTCGCGCTCGACAATCAAACGGCTCAAATTCAGGTGGGCCAACGCGTACCCATCGTGAACGGGGTGACCGTGACGCAGACCGGGTCGAATCCACAAATCATTCAGGATGAAGCAGGCATCATTCTCACCGTCGCGCCGCGCATTAGTCCGGAAGGACAGATCGTGATGGAAGTGACTGCCGAGAAGAGTGCGTTCACCGGAGCCGAAGTCCCCATCTTCACCGATACCACCAACGGCACTGTGGTTACCTCACCCATCAAAGACATCACGACCGCCCGAACTTCAGTCAAGGTGCCGGACGGTCAGACGATCATCCTGGGCGGCATGATCACCGAAACCAGTGACAACAGCGAACGGAAAGTTCCCTGGCTGGGCGATCTCCCCATCATCGGCCATGCATTCCGGTTCGACAGCCATGCTCATCAGCGAACGGAACTCCTCATCTTCCTGACGCCGCGCATCGTGCATTGCGATACCGACATGGAGTTCATGAAGCAGGTGGAAGCCGGTCGTCTGCACTACTTCCAGGAAGAGGCCGAGTCCATCCATGGACCATTGTTCGGTCTGCCCCAGGAACAACCGTGGATCGACGAATCAGCCTTGCACCCAAACGATCCTGAATTGCAACTTCCCACCGGCAAGCCCGACCTGCTCCCACCGCCCGAACCATTGAACAGTCAACCCGAGACCAGTCAACCACTGCCCGGATCGGAATTCCGCAGCGTACCGTGACTCGAACGAGGGACGAGAGCCTTCCTCCCCACCAACCTGCCAACGACCCAACTACCCACTCCCATGCCAACAACCACACAACTGCAGCTGCCACGTCGCCTGTCGTTTGCGTTGCTCTGGAGCGCGGTCATCGTCGCTGGGAGTGGCTGTACGAGTCTGAATCTCAATCCGTTCGCGCGGACGAAGCCGCTGCTCAAGGAGAGTGCGAATCATCCGGTCGTGGAAGTCATCTGCCTGTGGGAACCAGCCGAAGGTCAGGGGCTCGATGGACTCCCCAGTCGCGGCTTCGCGGGCCAGTTGTTGTTCTTCGCACATGGGCATGATGAACCGGTCAAAGTCGATGGCAAGGTGACCTTGTACGTGTTCGACGACCAGGGATCGGTTGAAGATCAATCGCGTCCGCTGCATGAGTTCAACTTTGAAGGGGCCGTGTGGAACACGTATCTGCGGGAGTCGAGTATGGGGGCGGCGTATCAGTTGTTCATCCCGTACACACGACCGGGAACGAAACACGCCGAATGTTCGCTGAGAGTGAAGTACACACCGCCCGGAGGGGGCCGGTCCAGCTTCTCCAAGATGGCCACCATCGTGTTACCCGGCCCGAAGCCGGAAGGGACTGCGGCTCGATCGAGCCATCGCGATCATCAGATTCAGCAGGCGGCGTATGTCGACGGAGCCGTTGGCGCCGATGCCGCAGCGACGGCGGGACCTGCATCCGCGTCTGGTATCGTTCAGGCGCAGTTCGAATCGGCGCAGCCCATCGAACAGCGACGCAGTCTGGAAACGTACTCTGGTCAACTTGCACCAGGAAAGTCGACGGATCTCTCGCGTTTGCAACGTCTGCTGCGGGATGTGAAACCAGAGGATGCGGCGTCGGCACAGGCGGCAGACGATGTCGAGCCGTCCCGCGATCTCGACGAGGTCCCCGCCGCCGACAGCTCACAACCACGCCGCCACCGGCTCAGCGCGGTGGAGTAGTTCTCTGTACGCTCCCCCGCTGGGGATGCACCCTCTACACTGCGGATGGATTGACCTCGCCTGATGCGAGTCTGCATTCGTAATCGGGTGTTCCGTCGTCGCCAGCATCTCACGATTCTCCGAATCGTGCCGAGTCCAGTTGAACCATGGAATGGCAACGCCACCATGCCGATCTGATTGGACTCGACCCGACTCAGGGAACCGGGCGATGCTCCGACCGGCAGGACACCTGATGCCAGCGTGCATTCGCGCCCCCACGGCAGTGCGTGGTCCAATGGACTTTCGTGTATTTACGACAAGTGGTGTGCCCTGTGATGCGGTCCCAACTGACGCTGCTATTGATTGTTCTCTGTACGCCTGCGTGGGCGGATGACGAGGAGAATTGGAATTCGGGACTACTGGCGACGTATACCTGCGGCTCGCAGCAGGTGCGGCGAATTGAACGAGATGTCTTCGTGCAGTCTGGTCCTGGCGCGCCACTCGAAGAGATCGCAGCGGATGACTTCAGTGTCCAATGGCAGGGACAGTTGATTGTTCGCGATCAACTTCTCACGCTGCATGCTTGGCTGCAGGGGGCTGTCACAATTCGAATTGCCGATCAGGTCGTGCTGCAAGCGGAACAGGGAGATGCCGGTTGGGTCAGCTCCGATGCGTTTACCGTGCCGTATGGATTTCAGCCGCTCGACATCACTTTCCGCAGCGCGAAAGAGGCTTCCGCACTGAAACTGTATGTCTCCAGTCCCAGTTTTCCGCTCGAACCACTCGCTCCTCAGTCACTGTTTCACAAGCCTGCGACTCAGCGGGGAGCGAGTGACAATCAGCAGTGGGATCGTGGTCGGCAGTTGTTCACGGCGCATCGGTGCGATCGCTGCCATGCGGTGAATGATCAACCCACAAGCGATCCTGCCCCGGCGTTGTGGGGGGTGATGCAAGGGATCAATCCTGATTGGTTGACGAAGAAACTGTTGACGACGCACGCCGAACAGGCCGAGTCGAAAATGCCGCACTTCGGTTTCGATCAGGCACAAGCGGAAGCGATTGCCGCGTACCTGGTGCGACTGGGAAGTCCCTCGGAACTGATGCGAGTCCCGACCGTCAATGAAGACAAGAAGAATCCGCTTCCCAGTGGACAGGCGTTGCTGCACAGCCTGGGCTGCCTGGGGTGCCACCAGATCGGCGAGTTGGGCACGAGCGGTCCCTTCACCGGTCCGAACCTGTCACACATCGGGGCCAAGCGATCACCGGAATGGCTGGCGACGTGGCTGTTCCGTCCGGAACGGATCAACCCGCAACATTCGATGCCGGTCTTCAAACTCTCGGCGTCTGAGCGCGGACTCCTGGTCGATGCACTCTCGAAACTTGGAGCACCGGCGGGAGTCCGTTTCCTCGCCGAAGGGGAAGAGCATTTCCCGCGCGATCA